>JANPCQ010000242.1:0-7447 GCA_031431055.1 Nitrosarchaeum sp. | reverse complement strand
TGTGATTAAACGTGTAGCAACATATCTCTTCAAAGTCAATAACCAGAAATAGTAAACTCAGTTTATAATAATTGCAGTATGAATATGCATTTAGTTTGATTTGAGCAGATTTTATGTGATCTTTGTGCCTAATTGGGCCTCTTGCTTTCGTGTCTCTTTTTCCTTTGAGGTTTTATGTATATATCAAATAAAATTAAATTCTGAAAAAATTCTAACTATGTGTCTTGAATTAATGAAAACGCTCTATCTTAAGGTAAAAATGATGATATTGATTGGTTTAATGGCATGAAAAAATTAAAGAATAAAAAATAACCCTGCGATAACTATCTTATGAGTGTAAATACTATACGAAAGGCCAAAAAACTAGTTGAAACTGGTGGTGTTGTTAAAGTCGATGATGATCTATACCAAATAAAATCTTCATCTGATCCTGAGAAATCTTATTTCGTAACATCTGATACTTGTGAATGTCCTGGGTTCAAAAATTTCTACAAGTTTCATCATGGTAAGGGATTAAAAGCAAATTGTTCTCATTTAGAAGCAATAAGAATTTTCAAAGAATCTTAGATTTCATTTATCTGATATCTGTTTTGCCAACATGTATTTTTTTCAATTATTATTGGACATAAAATTAATTCTAGATAAATTGTACATAATCTGATCGTTTTTAGTATGAAAATTATTTGGTTTTTATAAAATAGAAAAATTTCTATTATATGCAACAAATTGATTTTTTGAAATCTTCTGAATTCCTTTCAAAATTATACTCCTTGCATACCTGCCAGCTTCTTTTTTTTAGTATTGTAAAAGATGCTTCATAACTTACAGAGTACATCTTTCCACCACATGAAGGGCATGGTAACGGTATGTCAATTTTCATTGATACTGCTGATGTTTTTTTGATTATAAGGTACGCGTAGAAATGATAAATCGTTCATTCAGTCTAGCTTTACTTGATTGTTTGAAAATTTGACAGCCATTAATGATGGTAAGATGTTGGTTCTTTGTATATTTGTACACAATATTTTTATTTTAATAGATAAGGCAAATGTGTGGTTTTTAGTCTTTATCATAATATAATTATAAATATGTACTTGTGATGGAATAAAACTAGATGAAGACTCTCATTTTATTATCATCTGTAACAGTAATTATATTTTTAATTGCGGGTATGGCTAACATTGCTTATGCTGGTGATGGCTCCTCCCAAACCCCACCATCAATTGTAAAGACATTTGGTGATGCAGACTATCCAGTATCTATTGGAGATACATCATTTACAGCAAAACAGCTAAACAGTTCTGTCTTGACTACAACAGTTACACCTGGCAAATCCATTAAGATAAAACTGTTATTGTATGAGGATCAAGGACCACAGAATGTGAAACATGTAGAAATGTATGTGAACATACACGGTACTAGCACAATGAATGACTCAACTAAAACTTCGATTGTCTGGGATAGTAACAAAGGCATCCAGTTAATCAATCCATATGGAATAATATCTGATGGAACCGTGGAACAAACAATTCAGGCAAACAAAGTTTCATTTACATTTAATGTAACATTTGCAAAAGAGTTTGACACCTCCGATGTTGTATTTTCAGCACGGGATAATCACCGAAATAACCTGGTGGTTCTGGTTCAAGACGCATTAGAGGTAAGCACTGCAGAATCAATCAAAGATCATGGTGAATATTTGACAAAATCCATATCTGATTCACAGATGCCATCTCCAATTGGAATTGATACCGACGACACATCATCTGCTAAACCAGATATCATTTGCATTAATTGTGTTCAAATTCAATCTTATGAGATTGATCTTTACAAAGGAATGTTTCCATTAACTGTCTGGACTGATTCACAAATTTATGATCACCATTCAACTATCAAAATAAATGGATATTTGAAACCACAAAACACTATAGCACCAATACTAGCTGTTGTAACTAATCCTATTGGAAATGTTGTAACTGTTCAACAACTCACCTCTGATGCTGATGGTAATTTTTCTTTTGAGCTAAACACTGAAAGTCCACTCTTAAAACAAGACGGTGATTATATTCTAAAAGTTCAAAGTGGTACTGAGACTAGACAATTCAAAACAATGTTTACTCTAACTAGTGATCCCCTTATTCAACCTCATGTTGTACCTGAATTTGGTTCTGTTTCTCTTCTAATTCTAATTGGCTCAACTATGTCGATTTTGGTTATTGGCAAGTCTTTTTCCAATAGATTTGTCAAGTTCTAAAACTCACATGTTCTTAAACCCCAGTTAATCAAGTAATCATAACCGTATGGATTTAGAAAAATTTCGTAACGATGTTTACGAAGTAACTGATAAACTCTCTAAAAATTTGAGAGAAACTGATTTACCAAAACTCAACTATGTACGTCAACAACTAATAGAAATGTATCAAAAAAATCTTGTAAAAATCAATCACTCTGTTTTAGAGATCATATGTGCATCTAGTCTTATTGCACGTGGTTATTCAGTGGAAGTGGAAAAACAAATTTCTGACATTTTAGTATGCGATATTTTTGCAAAAAAAGGAGGCGGAAATACAATTATTGAAATCGAAACCGGTTTCACTCCTCCTGATCATGCCATGGATACTATTGATTATTTCACTGCAAGAATCATGAGTAAAATTGCTAGGTATAGTCAACACTGCTCAAAATTTTCTTTGGCAACTCCGGTGATAGGACTTATTCCAATTCCAAAAACTTTTCTTGTTCCACCAAATGCAAGAAATGAATCTGAGATAAAAAAAATCAAAGATCTGTGTGATCGATATTACAAAAATCCGCCCATATCATATACTGATATTTTAAATGCCCATTTGCACTCAATTTATCTAATAAATATTGATAAGGGATTTGCCAAAGAGCTTGATCCTCATGGTTATGTCGATCTCACTGATAAACTACTTCAAAGAAGTGAAGTGGAATACTAGGTCAAAATAGAAAAAATACAAATCTATCTTCATTTTACTGCTAAGTATGATTTGTGCTGCTTGTGAAACTAGAAAACACTACGAGTGTATTGACTGCATAAACAACCATGATACGCATCTTTGTCACTGTGATTGTCATGATGAAAATACAAAGCCGCACCCTGTCGATAAACCCCATTAATCTCAAAACACATGGCTAACCTGCTTGAAATTTTAGTGCCTAAATTTGAGCATTCATTCCTATTTTAACTATTGTAGACTAGTCGTCTGATCGTAAGAAACATCAAGATTCATAAGGCAAAAAAACTTTCTATCGACAAATTATGGCGACATCAATGGAAAACTTTGGAACATTAGAGTATGTTTTAGACAAATACTCAAAAATTTGGAGTTGGAAGATTACAGGTCAGCGTGCAGTAAGTATGATCTCAAGGCTTGTACCTGAAGCATGGTATGGTGAAAACATCAATGAGGTAATAATTCCTGATAGTATTGAAAGTGTAAAACAGATCAAATTAATCATGGATAGATATCCGCTTGAAATTCTATCTAAATCTGCATGGCAAAGAAAAATTGTAAAAACCTATACTCCAAAACCTGCACATCCGCCAATCAAATATCATCTACGTCGTGCAAAAGCTGGAGAACAGTTTCGAGGAAAATTATTGAATTTTCAAAAAGAAGGGTTGGATTTTCTGTTAAAATCATCTGGTAATGCATTACTTGCAGATGAAATGGGTCTTGGAAAAACTGTGCAGACTTTATCCTATGTTGCTACTGAAAAACAAACTTTTCCAGTGCTAGTTGTAGCACCATTAGTGACGCTAAATAACTGGGAAAGAGAAATTTCCAAATTTATGAAGAAAAAAAGTAGAAATGGAAGAATAATTGAATCTGAATCTCCAACATCAACTATTATACGAACTGGCAAATCAAAAGAACTTCCTGTAACTGATTTTTACATAATAAATTATGAATTACTTTACAAACGTCTTTCTGATTTATCCAAACTTAATCTCAGAACTATTGTATGTGATGAAGTTCATAATCTAAGATCAAAGACAACCCAAAAATACAAGGCTGTTAAAAAATTAGCCGCATTACCTTCTCTTTCATATAGAATTGGCCTTTCAGGTACTCCAATTTTCAATAGAGGTTCTGAAATTTGGCCAATTGTAGATATCCTAAGGCCTGGGCTACTTGGCAGTTTTAAGGAATTCTGTGAGTACTTTTGTTATGTTAATGACAAAGGCAAGGCAATTGTACTTGAAAATAAAAGAGCATCACTTCGAAATGAATTACAAAAACATGTCATGTTACGACGAAAAAAATCTGATGTCCTCAAGGAATTAAAAGATAAAGTTCGTTACAAAGAGGTAATTGATGCTGATACTGATTATTACTTTGATGAACTAGGAAAAATATGGACTAAATTAGAAGAAGAGCAGAAAAATGCTGAAACTGCTTTTGACAAATCTGCTTCATATCATAGAGCAATTCAAAGCGAAAGACAGATTGCTGGTGTTGCAAAATTGCCTCACGTAATTAATTTTGTTAAAAACATTATGGAAATAGAAGAAAGCGTTGTAGTCTTTTGCCATCATAAAGTTATTCATAAATTACTGCATGAGAGTCTTGGCGAATTCTCACCTGTTTCTATTATTGGTGGTCAATCTGATAAACTACGTCAAGACCAAATTGACAAATTTCAAAGAGGAGAATCAAAATTAATGATAGCTGGTCTAAGAGCTGGAAACGTTGGAATTAATCTAACTCGAGCCAAATATGTAATTTTTGCAGAACTAGATTGGAGTCCTGCAATTCACCGACAAGCAGAAGACAGATTGCATAGAATTGGCCAAAAGAACACTGTTTTTGCATATTATCTTATTGGAAATGGTACTCTAGATGATCATGTTGCAAATATTTTGGTGGATAAAAGCTATGAAATTGATTCTATTATGGATGAGACTGCTGATACTTATGAAAACAAAGACAAGGCAGAATTAATTCTTGCCCAAATTCATGATAAAATAAGATCAAAATAACTACACTTTTAATTTTTCTTTGATTTCATCTAGTTTTAAAATTATGCTCTTTTTGTTATTAAATTCTGGTTCTTCGCTAATTTCTTTGATGATTTGATCAATTAAATCAAAAATCTCTATTTTCGGTTTCTTTTCTTCTAAGCTGTTGTCTTGAAATCCTGTTTCTTCTATTTTTTTGATTTTTTCTATTCCTTCTGGAAGAATTTCATACATTTTGATAATTTTGGATTCTTGTCTTAGTGGTGACATTAGAATCAATTGATTTTTTCTCAATTTTTCAATTTCATCAATTAGTTTGATTTCTGGTTTTTTTAAAAAATCTGAAATCGTTTCACTACTGCATGACTTAATTTCCAATAACCGTAAAATTTTGACCCATATTGGAGTTTGTTCATCCCATAACGTGTGTTTTGCTAAATCTGTTATGAAAAACGAACCGTCGCTATTCAAATTTATCAGTTTTTTATCTTTTAATGACGCCAATGCATCTAGTATTCTGCCAACCCCTAATCTCTTTAATTCTGAATTTTCAATATCTTTTTCATTAAAATTTCCATTGCCTTTGATTCCTAAATGCAGTATTTGTAAATCAATCAATCCTAATTTTGTCATTATTGTTATTTTGTGCTAATAGTTATCATCTTTTTCACTTGAAATTTGATTTTTACGCCTAATTGAATCCAAAAAATGCCTAGAATGTATTTACAAAATTATAGTGATTATCCGTAATCTATTTTCTTTATTCTTACAGTACTTCCTTTAGTTTCTAGATAATGCCCAACAAAATTGGTCATTTGTTCTGCAATTTTATATCCCAGTGCTCCTTTCATCATACCTGATTTTTCAATTATTTCTGCCAACTCTTCACTAATTTGAATATTAAAAAATGTCCAGCCAAATTTTTCAAATGGCTTTTCAACGGTGTATCCGTTTTGCACATTACATTCTGTTTCAAGCTCTGCCAATGCTCGTTTTACTATTAGAATTTCTTTTTCATAACTTCTGGTACTAAGCTGAAATAATGGATTCAAGATTTGTTTACTCTACTGAAAATTATCTTGCCAATTATATTGTTTAAGGATTTTATCCTGATCTTGTACTTTTATGCCTGAATTGCCATAAAAGATGGCAAAATTATTTTATTTTCTACTTGAAAAATATATGTGGACTTTATTTGATTAGGGTATGGTCAAATATGAATTACCTAGATTGCCATATGCATATGATGATCTTGAACCATATATTGATAAACAAACCATGGAAATTCACCACCAAAAACATCATCAAGCATATGTTGATGGATTAAACAAAACATTGGCCAAAATTTCTAGCGAATTTCATCCCCAATACATTACATCTGTTTTATCTGATCTAAGTACTATTCCTGAATCTGTCCGAAGCGAAGTTAATTTTTTTGGGGGTGGATTTGAAAATCATAAATTATTTTGGGAAACAATGACTCCAAAAAATGATGGAAGTCCTGGTGGTAAGTTAGGTGATTCAATTGATGTGTATTTTGCTAACTTTGAAAATTTTAAAAAGGAATTCTCAAACAAAGCCCTATCTATTGAAGGAAGTGGATGGTGTTGGCTTGTGTTCAATCAAACTTTTAACAAAGTAGAACTGATTACTACTTCTAATCAAGACAGTCCATGGTCAATAAGAAAAATACCTCTTTTGGGGCTAGATGTATGGGAACATGCTTACTATCTAAAATATCAAAATAAAAGATCTGACTATATTGCAGCATGGTGGAATGTGGTAAATTGGAATTATGTTGAAAATCGATTCTCAGAATTATCTGACTAGTATTTCAAATTCATTAACATTTGTTTATTTTTTTAAAAAAAACATGATGAACGTTTAGTATCATTGTAGACTTGCTTATCTTTCTTGATTAATATATTATATTATGAGTAATACCGGTTTGTATCTTGTAAAAAAACCAGGACTGGAAGATGAGAAAATAAAACAAGCCCTGGGTATGTTGCTGATCGACAGAAGAAATGAGTTTCGTGAATTATCTGGGGTGCTTTTAAAAACATCCAAATCTATGGAGCCAGTACCAAATTCTGAGCAATTCATATTGAATTTCTGCTTGGAGATAAACGAAGCATTCAAGACTTGGTCTGGGCAAATGGATTTGTCAATAAATTCCCCACAAAAAGCATTAACCATTCTACGCCAGCTTTCACGAGACAAAACTACAATGAATCAATTGGCACACCTTTTGAATCTCTCATACACACTTGCAGATGAATTCAAAGAAATCTACCGACGGCTAAAATAATTTCTTTTTTATCTATAATCTTACTGATCTATTATTTTCATAATACTTTTGCCCCAATTACAATAATTTGCTGTATGTCCTATGAGTATGGCTCACCATTAATCTTAAGTTTGTAGAAGATAATCTAATTTAATGAAAGATGACTTGGC
>JANPCQ010000241.1:0-2059 GCA_031431055.1 Nitrosarchaeum sp. | reverse complement strand
AGTTTTAATGGACCATTGCTGTCAGAAGGATATTTGATATCTTTTACATATATTGGTGTAAATCCTGGTTGATATGTTGCAGATTGTTGATTAGTTTGTAAATTGACATATGCTAATGGAGTAAATGGGAACATTTTACCTAGTAAGGTATCATTCCAAAAAATATCAGTACCACTATTCATATCAGATTGTAAATATTGTTCCAAAGGCTTTTCTGCAATTCGTATAAGCCATTGTTTCTTTGATTCATCTCCTCCTCCTCCTAATATGTAAAGAGCTTGACCTTCATTATCAACTGCTAATCTCTGACCTGAAACAAAAACTACAACATAATCAGCTTGCATATCTTTTAAGATTTGCCAACCTTCTTCTGGAGAGCTGAAAAACATTTTAGCAAGATTTTTTATTATGTGATCAACTAATGTGGAATTATCAGCTATTGTTGCTCTTTCTCCTAGAGTAGATATCCAATATCCATAATCCCACCAAGATGCAATAACGGCATCTTTAGGAGTATTATTTTTTATCCATTCCATTGATTCAAGCCAATCATTAGTGCTTATTGGAAAAGTAGTACCACCATTAAGAATTGTTGGTGGTGTTTTTGCTGCTGTAACCCAATTGCCATTTGTTGGGAAAGAAATTGGCATTATTAAAAGAATTATAATTCCTGTAAGAAATGAAAATTTGATAATTAAATTTTTAAAATTTCTTCTTTCTGTGTTATTTAAGATCTCTTTTACAAGTATAGATAATCCCAATGATGATAATATTATCAAAGATAAAGATGCAAAGACTTCTAATCTTACAAATGCAGAGCTAATATATATTCCAATTAATCCAAAAATTAATGAAAACAAAATCATATCATTTTTAATAAAACTAGAATTTTTTATTTGATAATTTTTTACAATTAACCAAATTCCTAATCCTGCAAAGATCATCAGAATAGAATGAAATAAGAAGGATTGTTGAATTATTGTACTTGCATGTTCTGCAACTGAATCTATTAAAGGAACAGAAGTAGTCAAAAATGGATTAATTGCATTTAGATATCTATAACTTGGAAGTGGTAAAAAATTTGTATCAGTATTAATTATCAAAACACTTGTACTAAATATCAAAATAGCAACTAAAAACAATAAACCATTTCTAATTTTTTTAGTTTCATTACTTTTACTTTGAATAAAAATGCAAACTATTATGAAAATTGTTGGAATTATTAATGAAGCTCCTCCCAATCCAAAGATGAAATTTGAACTTAATCTTTCAAAATTTAGAGATACAAGAAATACTGTTGCGGTAAAGAGAGGAATTGCCCATATGATAAATTTATGATCAGACCTTACAAAAGGTAGTGTAAGAAAGAAGACACCTATAGGAATTATAAAAAAATGGCTTCCACCCCATGCGGATATAGATAACGGTATGATGATACCGGCAGCTAATAATTTTGCAATTGCTATTTTTTTATTTTTAGAATTAATACCACTAAGCAAAAAATAGATTGCTAAGAGACCAAAGAATAACCCAAGAGGTTCAGATTTGAACCAACCTATAGTTCCTCTCAATATCAATGGTAATGAAACTGAGAAAAATAACGCGGAAAATAACCCAGCAGTTGTTCCTCCTATTACCCTAACTAATGCAAAAATTACAATAGTACTAAGAGAACCAAAAATCACAGGAAAGAGAATTGCAAAGTCATAAAGTTCTATTCCACCACCAAAAATCCAATATGTAACAGCAGTAGTAATGTGAAGTACTACTTGCGAAGTTTGGGAAACATCTCTGCCATGTGGATACCAACTTAGATTATCATCCCATTGAAAATATGCATTTATTCCATTATCAATCATATATTGCGTAGCTCTATAATTGAAAAATGGATCAAATTCATTTAGTTCCCAACCATAATCAACTGCTTGTGATCTAACTAAAAATGAAATAGAAAAGGATAGAGAAAGAATCCCCACAATTAAGAGATGATGTAATTTGAGATCAAATTTTCCTAGTGAGAGTAAAGTTATGTTTGAAATCAATTAGATTTTATCTCTAA
>JANPCQ010000240.1:0-4296 GCA_031431055.1 Nitrosarchaeum sp. | reverse complement strand
TTTTCTGCAGAAGATGCAACAAGAACTGATAGAACTTTTCTTAAACATGTATTTAGTGAAGTTGCAAAAGCAGGTGCTGATAGAATTGACATTCCAGATACAGTTGGTTATGCAACTCCTGAATATATGGCAGAAATCACTAAAGATGCAATTGAATCTACAAAACTTCCAATTAGTGTTCATTGTCATAATGACTTTGGGTTGGCTGTAGCCAATGCATTATCTGGAATAAGAGCAGGTGCTCAATGTGCTCATGTCACAATTAATGGAATTGGTGAAAGAGCAGGCAATGCATCATTAGAAGAATTTGTTATGGCCTTGAAGTGCTTACCTTATGATCAAAAATACGAAACTGGAATTAAATCTGAATTACTCTATGAGACATCTAGATTTATCTCAAAAACTGTAGGTGTTCAAGTTCAACCAAACAAGGCAATTGTTGGCGATAATGCATTTGGTCACGAATCTGGAATCCACACACATGGCATATTGAATAATCCATTAACCTATGAGCCAATCAGTCCTGAATTAGTTGGAAGAAAGAGATGGCTTCAAGTTGGAAAACATGCAGGAATTCATGGTATGAATGCAATGCTTGCTGAATATGGTATCCACCCAACAGATGATCAATCAAAACAAATTCTTGATAAGATAAAAATTATTGGTGATCAAGGAAAACAAATCACCGATGTTGAGCTACTTTCAATTGCAAGTAATATTCTAGGAGAAAAAGGAATCAAACGAATTGTCCAATTGACTGGATTTTCCGTATCTACTGGAATTGGAACAATGCCTTATGCATTTGTTAAATTAAACATTGATGGTAAGGACTTTATCGGAACTGATTATGGTGTTGGTCCAGTCGATGCAGCATTAAATGCAATTCAAAAAATTACCGGACAAATATCTGAACTTAGAATCAAAGACTATGGCTTGGCATCAATATCTGGCGGTTCTACTGCATTATGTGAAGTAACAATCAGAGTTGAAGATGCGCAAGGGAACAGTGTCTCTGCAAAATCTATAGGTGAAGACATTGTTACTACCAGCGTTCAAGCAGTAATTGACGGCATTAACAGAATAATGCTCAAAAAAATGTTTAATGAAAAACAAATTGGACACTAAATTTTATTCTGATAAAGCCTTTTCATCTATGTCTCCGTTTTTGATTTTTACTAATTTGTTTATTTTATAGACATATACAATTCCGTCTCCTTTTTCACCTGTTCTGGCTGTATCTTGAATTATTTTGATTATTTCATCTTCTACATTATCTGGACACAGAATCTCTAGTTTTGATTTTGGAATAAAATCACTCATTTTGTTTCGCCAGCCTTTATGGGCTTTATGCGTTCCTGTTATCTGTACTTGATATACTGAAAAAGTTGGAATTCCATTTTTTGCTAATATTGCTTGAATATCTTGTAACACTGAGCTCCTGATTATGGCCTCTATTTTCAGCATCTCTTACTATTTTTTGCTCATAAAACATAAACCTTCCTAACTTTGCACTATATTTTTTAAGCAATCATTTAAAATTCCCATTTACACTATTTTTGATTATGTATAAAATCTCATTAATTACTGGTGATGGAATCGGTCCTGAACTCTCTAATTCTGCTGTATCTATCTTGAATACCATTAATGATAAATTAGATTTGAAATTTGATATTACAAAATTACATGCAGGAGATTCTTCATTAAAAGAAACTGGAAAAGCACTTCCTGATGAGACTATATCTACAATTAAAAAATCCGATGCTTGTTTAAAGGCGCCAGTTGGTGAGAGTGCAGCTGATGTAATTGTTGTATTAAGACGCATTCTTGATCTTTATGCCAATATTCGACCCGCAAAATCATACCCTCACATGCCTGCATTAAGAGATGATATTGACATGGTAATTGTTAGAGAGAATACTGAGGATCTTTACACTGGTAAAGAATTCAGCTTGGGTGACTCAGCTGTTGCATTAAGAATAATCTCAGAGTATGCCTCAAAAAGAATTGCAAAATATGCATTTGAAACCGCAAAGCAACGTAACTCTATGAAAAAAGTTACATGTGTTCATAAATCCAATGTAATGCGACTCACTGATGGATTATTTGCAAAATCTTGTAGTGAAGTAGCAAAAAACTATCCTGATATTTTATTTGAACAAATGTATGTCGATGCATGTGCTATGAATCTTATTCGTCAACCAGAACAATTTGATGTCATAGTGACTACCAATTTGTTTGGTGATATTTTATCTGATGAATCCTCTCAAGTTGTAGGTGGATTAGGTATGGCGCCAGCTGCTAACATTGGTGATAATTTTGCATTGTTTGAACCAGTTCATGGTGCTGCATTTGACATTGCAGGAAAAAACATTGCAAATCCTTCATCTTTTCTCTTATCTATTAAAATGATGCTTGATTGGCTTGGAGCAAAACATAATGATTCAAAATGTATTACTGTTGGCAAAAAACTAGAATCTGTTATTTTTGATTTGGTAAAAAGCGGTGTCAAAACTAAAGATATTGGCGGAGACAAATCTACATCTGAATTTACCCAAGAAATTATCAACAGGCTCTAAAAATTAAGAAATTCTTTAAATATATTCCTGAATTCTTTTTTGTATTTTACCATCAACAAAAATGTCTGATAGTTTACATTCATAGAAAAAATTCACAATTTTTATAAATTATACATTCTAGAGTCTAATCATGATTGTTTGTAGCATTTGTAAAATAAATCAGAGTACATTAAAAATTACAGATGGTAATCCAAAATACAAGGGAAAACCCATTTGTAAGGAATGCCACGAGTATAGAAAACTCTTAAAAGAAACCAAGTAGATTATTTGGTTTCTTTACTTTTATTTTTATTTACCCACTCTTCATACATTTTGATTAGATCATCTACATCATTTCCATTTTCAGAATAAGTGACTATTACCCCAAAGGTCCCTTTTTTATCATGGCCTCTTGCAAAATAACCCCAAAAAGAATCTGGTAATTTTTGAAAGCTATTGGAATCATGTGATACTCCAATCAGATTGTTTCCTATGACTTCTACTACTTTTTTTGCATCTGTTTGTTCTATCATATAATGCCGTTATTTCTTTTGCAATAAAAATCTGAATTGATTTATGGACTTAATCTATCTGGATCTCTTGGATAAAGTACAACTTCCCTTACATTGTCTATTCCAATAAGCGTAGTCATTAGTCTGTCTAATCCCATTCCCCAACCAGAATGAGGTGGCATTCCCCAATCAAATGTCTTAAGATGATCTGCAAATTGGGTTGGATCCAAACCCTGTTCTTTGAGTCTGGTTTTTAACATCTCTGAGTTATGCAGTCTAGTTCCTCCAGATGACAGCTCTAGATATCCAAATTGAAGATCAAATGAGCGTGATAACTTAGGATCTTCGTCTTTTTCTCTTATGTAAAATGGTTTTAATTTCATTGGCCAATCAGTGAGGAAATAAAATCCCGGATGATTCTTTCCAATTATTCTTAAATGTGAATCAAGCAAATCATCTCCAAATTCTACTTTCTCACCCACTTTTTTTAGCTCATCTATTACTTGGGTGTACGTTATCCTTTCAAAAGGAGATGTTGGAATTTCAATTGTATGGCCTATGTTTTCTTGTTCTTTTTTACATTTCTCTGATGTAACTTTGTACACTTCCATTACTAGTGATTCTAAAATATTCATTACGTCATTATAGTCCATAAATGCAGCTTCGATGTCTACACTTGTAAATTCACTAAGATGACGACCTGTATGTGAGTTCTCTGCTCTATAGAAATTTGAAATTTCATATACTCTCTCAAGCCCTATTGTCATTTGTTCTTTGTATAATTGTGGGCTTTGAGCAAGATATGCAGTTTTGCCGAAATAATCCAATGAAAATAGATTTGCTCCTCCCTCACTTGCACTGCCGATTATTTTTGGTGTTGTGATTTCAATAAACTTTTTCTCTGCTAATGTTTTACGTAATATTTCTAACACATAATGTCGTAATTTGAAAATAGATGCAGTTTTTTGGTTTCGCATATCTAATGCACGGTGATTTAATCGTGTGTCAATATTGCTCTCTACTCTTCCAATTGGATCGACAGGTAATGGGTGTACTGCCTTTGCCAATACTTCTATCTCATCTGCTTTTATCTCAAAATTAAAATCCCTCGCCTTTGTTTCTTGTACAATTCCTCTCACACAAATTACACTTTGACGGTTTAGTTCTTCTAAATTGTCGTTTAATTCCCCCTTTACTATGATCTGAGAAATTCCTGAAACATCACGCAA
>JANPCQ010000239.1:0-3934 GCA_031431055.1 Nitrosarchaeum sp. | reverse complement strand
AATGTTCATGAACGAAATGGCATTGAAATAAAAAAAGCAATTATGGATTCAACAAAAGAGATTGGTCTTTCTAATAGAGCAAAAGTTTTTGCAGAATCTTGTATTGACACACTAATTTCTTCTGAATCTAAAATTCATGGTATCCCTATAGATTCGGTTCATTTTCACGAGACATCTAGTATTGATACGTTGATAGATATTGTTGGAATTGCAATTGCTATAGATGATTTAGGTATGTTTGATGAAGAAATTATTTGTATGCCTATTGCAGTAGGCGGAGGAAATGTTACCTTTTCCCATGGTACTATGTCTAATCCAGCAAGTGCCATTCTTGAAATCTTAAAAAATTCTAGATTATCGATTCATGGTGGTCAAGTAAAAGATGAATTGACTACTCCTACAGGTGCTAGTATTCTTGTAAACCTCTCAAAAACCTCAATGGATTATTATCCGTCAATGCAGATAACATCTATTGGTTATGGTGCAGGAAAAAAAGACTATGATGAATTTTCAAATGTATTAAAGATTGTAAAAGGAACACAAAAAAATAATTTTCAATTAGACTCTATTAAAATTTTAGAAACAAATGTTGATGATGTATCTGGAGAAATCATGGGCAATCTAATTGAAAAAATTATGAATATAGGCGCCAAAGATGTTTCTATTTATCATGGCATTACAAAAAAAGGAAGACCCACAAATCTCATATCTGTAATTTGTGATGATGTTTCTATGCATGAAATTATGGATATTTTGGTAATTGAAACTGGAACTTTGGGAATTCGTGTAACTACTTCAAATCGTTTTATTGTTCCAAGAACAACTCATGATGTTAAATTAATTCTTGATGGAAAAGAATTTGTAGTAAAATACAAAGTTTCATCCTTTAAAGGAAAAAATAACTTTAAAATTGAATTTGATGACTTAAAATCAATCTCAAATACATTAAACAAGTCAATAAAGGAAACAGAATCATTGATTAGAAAAGAAATTATGCAATTAGGTATTGATTATGGCTAAACTTGATAATCTCATTGATTGGTTTGGAAACAAAAACAAGGTGATAGTTGCTCTTTCCGGTGGAGTAGATAGCGCACTTGTAGCATATGCTGCATTTCAAAAATTAGGACATTTTGCAATAGCAGTTACTGCCGACTACAAAACTTTATCAAAAGAGGAACTTGAAACAGCCAAACAAATTTGTTCAGAGATAGGAATAAAACAAATTCTTTTAGATTATGATGAGCTTCAAAATGAAGAATTTGTCAAGAATGCATCTGATCGTTGTTTTCATTGTAGAATGGAATTAGGTGATCATTTGATTACTCTGGCAAAAGAACATGATGTTAAATTTATTGTAGATGGAACTAATTTGGATGATTTAGGTGATTATAGACCTGGAATTGAAGCATTAAAAAGAAATGGCATTAGAAGTCCATTAGTAGAAACCAATTTCACAAAAAATGAAATCAGACGAACTGCAAAATTGATAGGATTATCCGTATATGATAAACCATCTAATTCTTGTCTAGCATCACGTATCCCTTGGGGACAAAGAGTTACAACTGAAAAATTAACTCGAATAGAATTAGGAGAAACAATTGTTAAACAAATTACAAATTTAAAACAAGTTAGAGTTAGAGATCTTAATGGAGTTGCTAAAATTGAAGTGGATAAAGATAAAATTTCTGTTTTTGAAGATGGCATTTTAGATGAAATAACCAGCAAATTAAAATTAATTGGATTTTTATCAGTTAAAATCGATCCAGATGGGTATAGACCAGGAAAAATTAACGTGATTACACATTGATCTATCTTGATAATGCCGCATCAACACAAATTCATGAAGATGTATTAGAAGTAATGCTGCCCTATCTTAAAGAACAATATGGTAATCCTTCCTCCATACATCGTTACGGTAGATTAGCCAATAAAGCCATAGAAAAAGCTAGAAAACAAATTGCTATGTTGATTAATGCAGATTCTTCTGAAATTTTACTTACTTCTGGTGGAACTGAATCCAATAACACTGCACTTTATGGAATTGCAGAGAAAAAACCTCATTCTCAAATAATTACTTCGTCTATTGAACATGATGCCATACTTGAACCATGTAAAAAATTAGCAAAAGATGGGTTTGATGTAATCTATTTACCTGTTGATACTCATGGGGTAGTGAATCTATCTGTTCTGAAAAACTCTCTTTCTGATAATACTTGTCTTGTTTCAATTATGTTTGGGAATAATGAAATGGGAACAATAGAACCTATTGCCCAAATTGCTCAACTATGTAATGAGCAAAATATTCCATTTCATACAGATGCAGTTCAAGCTGTAGGAAAAATCCCAATTGATGTCAAAAAATTAGGTGTAGATTTACTTTCAATTTCCTCTCATAAAATTAATGGGCCAAAAGGAATTGGAGCATTATACATTAGAAAGGGAATTGATATTAAACCAATTATTTTAGGGGGAGGTCAAGAACATGGTTTACGTTCAGGCACTGAAAATGTAGCAAATATTGTAGGATTTGGAAAAGCATGCGAACTTGCTAAACTTCATTTATCTGATAATATCTCTCACATGAAAAAACTCCGTGATGATCTAGTTGCAAAAATTCTCAGAGAAATCCCAGGCGTTATTCTTAATGGTCATGCTGAAAATCGGTTACCAAATAACGCTCATTTTACTTTTCTTGGAGTTGCTGGTGAAGATTTGATTATAAAGTTAGATGAATATGGTATAGCGGCATCAACTGGTTCTGCATGTTCAGTGCATACACAAAAAGCATCTCATGTTTTACAGGCTATGGGATTCTCACATGAACAGATTACTGGTTCGTTAAGATTGACACTTGGATTGTTCAACAATCAACAACAAATAGATGAAACGGTAAACATCTTAAAAAAAGTAACCGCAGAGCTTCGTTCGGTCTCCCCCTTTAAAGAAAAATACTCTTTTAACTAAATTCTAAATATTTATCTGAAATCTATTTTTTGTAACAAATATTGTTGTTATAATTCCTATTGCCAAAATCATCATTGCAATTGTGCCAAATTCTGGAATTATGGTAGTGCCTATTATTTCAATATCTGAATCGCCTTGTTCAAAATTGATCGTAATTACTCTTGAGTCTGAATCTATTATGGTTTCTTGGTATGGTGCTTCAATTCCATCTATTATTATTATGAATATGTCGTCTGTTTCATCTTGTTTTTTTGCATCAAGTGCATATCTTGGAATCTCTAATGAAATAGATCCATCATCAGTAGATTCAATTATTACTATTAATGCAAAAATCTCTTCGTCTACCAACATATCCTTCACACTTCCGCCTTCTATGGAATATTCTACATCAAATGTGCCATGATTGCCCGCATCTACTTCAAATGTGTTTGTTTCAGATGTCTCTGTTTTTGGTGAAAAAGTAAATTGCTTTTCTGCAATGTTTCCTTCCCCAAATGATACTCTTACTGTGTATTCGCCTGCTTTAGACCATAGAGGACCTATTGCTCTTATTGTGCTTGAATAACTACCATCTTCTGCTACTGTGATCTGTGCAATATCTACTAAATTATCTTCGCTAAAAATCTGCATTGTTACAGGAGTACCTGTTATGATGGTACTTACTTTACCTGAAATTACTATGGTCTCTCCCTCTTTATAGGAATTAGCATCTGTTTCTACCGAAATTAACGATTCTGCAAAAGCTGGCAAAGTAAAAACAATTAATAAAATTAAAACTCCGGAAATAATTCTAATTTTCACAAATTCATGACTGCATGATTCTATATTTCCTTTACTATCTTAAAATGAAAAAATGGAAAAAGTTGTGAATTTAGTATCTTGGCATAATGCTTAGTCTTGATTTTGCAGATACTGCAATTATTGATATAATTGCTACTGCTAGAATCATAACTGCGATTGTACCAAA
>JANPCQ010000238.1:0-5365 GCA_031431055.1 Nitrosarchaeum sp. | reverse complement strand
ATACCAATGAAAATCAGTCATTTTGGCATTTTGGTAAGCATTCTCTAATGCTGCTTGTGTAGTTAATGGTGGTTGTGCTTTTGTCTCAGCTGGTTTTACCTCAGCTGGTTTTACCTCAGCTGGTTTTGGTGCTGTTGGTTTTACCTCAGCTGGTTTTGGTGCTGTTGGTTTGGCTTCAAGTTGAGTTGCCAATTTATTCAATTTAGCTTCTAATTCTGCAATCTTCTTTTCAAGATCTTGTTTTGTTTGCTTTTTAGCAGCTGCCATTTAATTTGGATGAATTTCTGGGGTTTATTTACATTTGGGTCAATTACTAATGTAAAATTTGATCAAGTTTTATATGCACAAAGAACACAGTTGTGTTAATGGACGATTTTGAGAAAGAATATCCGGGATTTGATTGGAAAAATACCCCAGCATACAAACATCCAGGTGGAAAAGATTGTCCATGTCCAAAACATGAATACATCAGAGAACAGATCAATTTTACAAGACAAGTAAATCAGAGAGGAAAAGAGCCATCAAAAATAACTCTAAAGTTTTGTCCTGATCATTACAGAGTATACACACAAGAAGTAATTCCAGCTATGCCGTTAAAATATAGAATTTTGACAAAAATTGCATTAAAACTTGGAGCCATTCAAATAGAGCAATTAAAGTATATGGAATCAGAATTATGTTTTTATTGTAAATTTGGTTCTGGGGGTCACGATAGAAAGAATGAGCTTCCACCAATGGGATGAATTTTTTATTCAGGACTAAGTAAAATTTTTGGTTTGTTTGGAGTGTCATGATGACATCTCTTACCACATAAAGGGCATTGTTTTCTATCAAGAAAAATACATTGACAGATATGAGAATCAAGATATGATTTTGCGAGTTTATTTGATTCTCCGGTTCCATTACAAAAAGGACATTGAGACCCCAGTAATTCTATAGTACCGGTTCCTTTGCACACCACACACTTGTCTTCAGCCATAGCAAGTTTTACTAATGCTATGAATTAAAATGCATGTGTTAAAATTATTTCAAAAGTACATCCTTTACGTAAATCGAGTTAAGCTTATACTTGAACCATATTTACGAAGATTGTGCCAATTGAAGACATTCATGAATTTGTAACAGAGTTAGAGAAAAAAGGAGAACTGAAGCGAGTTAAAACAGAAGTAGATTCGAATTTAGAAATTGCAGAAATTCTAAGAAGAACGATGTATTCAAATGGCCCGGCCATACTTTTTGAGAATGTAAAAAATTATGATATGCCAATACTAGGTAATGCATTTGGTTCAATCAAAAGATTAGAAATCGGTCTTGAAATGACAGATTTTACAGAAATTGGACAAAGAATTGTAGATATGACAAAAATGGATATGCCGTCAGGATTTCTAAATAAAATTAAAAAACTTCCAGAGCTTTCAAAAATGGCAAACTCATTTCCGAAACTAGAAAACAGCGGTCCAGTAACTGAGGTTACATCAAATTCTGCATCTTTTGATGACTTGCCAATTTTAAAATCATGGCCAAATGATGCCGGACGTTTTATCACACTAGGGTTAGTTGCTACAAAGCATCCAGAAACAGGAGTAAGAAATCTAGGAGTATACAGAATACAAATTCTAGATAGTACACATGCATTAATGCATTGGCAAAAGCACAAACGTGGTGCACATCATGGAGAGATTTCAAAAGAACGAGGAGAAAAGATACCAGCAGCAATAATCATAGGATGTGAACCTGCAACTGTGTTCTCATCAATAGCACCAGTTCCAGAAGGACTTGACAAGTATTTGTTTGCAGGAATTACAAGGAAAAAAGGAATCAAGACTGTTAAATGTAAAACTATTGATTTGGAAGTACCTGCAAATGCAGAAATTGTTTTAGAGGGATATGTTGATCCATACGATATTAGAGATGAAGGACCATTTGGGGACCATACAGGGTATTACACTCCAGTTGAACCATATCCAACTTTCACATTAACAGGAATCATGCGAAGAAAAAATCCAATTTATGTTACAACCGTAGTAGGCAAACCAGTCCTAGAAGACGCATATATTGGCAAAGTAATTGAGCAGTCATTTTTACCATTAATACGAATGTTTCATCCAGAAGTGGTAGACTTTAGCATGCCAGCTGCGGGTTGGTTTCAGGGTTTGGCAATAATATCTATAAAGAAAAGATATCCAGGTCAAGCAAAAAAAGTGATGATGGGATTATGGGGAATGGGACAGCTTGCTCTAACAAAGATGTTTGTAGTAGTTGATGAAGACATTAACGTTCATGACATTAATGATGTAATATGGGCAATAACAACAAGGGCAGATGCTGCGCGCGATACCATCATAATCAACAACACACCTACAGATACACTTGATCCGGCATCGCCACTTGTAAACTTGGGTTCTAAATTAGGAATTGACGCCACTCAAAAAACAAGAGAAGAAGGATATGAAAGAGAAATTCAACAACTAGTTAGGGTTGATACAGACACAAAGAATTTAGTAGATTCAAAATGGTCCAATTATGGACTATAGTAAAGCAATAGGATTGTAAAAATTATCTCGCTCTTCTGCCTGATATCCAATTTGATGAATTGCATCCACAATTAGTTTACCAGTAAGCTCAGTGGAGCGAGCACCAGTGCAGGACACAACTTCTTCGCCAATCAACGTTCCTCCAAAGTCATCAGCCCCATATTGAAGAGCAAGTTGTGCCATTCCAACTCCGTTTGTAAGCCATGAAGATTGGATATGTGGAATTAGCCCATCAAAAACAAGTCTAGATATTGCTATCATTTTTAAAAGTTGAATTCCTCCCGTACCATATTGTACCAAGTTTTCTTTTTGCATCAAAGTATTATTTGGCTCAAAATTCCAAGGAATAAAAGCCATGAATCCTCTAGTCTTTTCTTGCAACTTTACAATTTTAAAAAAGTGATCCATAACATCATTATTGTTTTCTACATGTCCATACATCATAGTTGCAGATGCAGGAAGCCCAAGGGTATGAGCTTCTTCCATGATTCTAATCCAATCTGCACTTGATATTTTTTTGGGACTGATTACATCTTTTACAGAATCAACTAAGATTTCAGCTCCTGCACCAGGAATAGATTGAAGTCCAGCATCTTTTAATCTTGATAAGACTTCTTTTGTAGATGTTTTTTCAATTCTAGCAATCATGTCAATTTCAGATGTAGAAAGTCCATGTACACCAATGTTTGGAAATTTTTTCCTAATCATTTTAAAGGCGTTTTCATAATATTCAATTTTCAGATTTGGGTTATGCCCACCTTGAATCAGAACTTGTCTTATCTTAAACATCTCCCAGGCAGTCTTTACTCTTGATTCGATTTGATCTAGAGTTAATGTGTATGAATCTTCAGCACCAGGGGATCTGTAAAATGCACAGAATTTACAATCGGTAATACAGACATTGGTGTAATTCAGAATTATATTATTTACAAAAGAAGATTTTTTCCCAAATTGTTTTCTTGTAAGATACCCAGAAACTAAACCCATCAAATGAACATCGTCAGAATCTAATAATCGAAGGCAATCTGCAGGACTAGGTCTATTCCCACGTAGTGAGTTTTCAAGAATGTCTCCAATAGTACTTTGATTAATTTGTTCAGTGGTTTGGCTCAATTAACTTGTTCAACAACATCTATGATTTCTATTTATTCCTTGAGAGAAAACTAGCAAAAAAGAATTCATCATAAAGACTGATTCATGCACAAATCAGGTAATCTTGAGTTCAGAGATTCACGTTATTTTTAAGTAGGGCGCTAAAAACAGATTCAGCCATGGTATCTGGTCATCAGATTCGACTTAATCGAATTCTCAGAAAAGGAAAGATGTTATGTATTCCAATGGATCATGGCATTTCTAATGGACCTATTGAAGGTCTCACAGATCCTGCTTCTATAATTTACAAATGTGAAGCACATGGACTTACAAGTGTAATAATTAACAAAGGAATTCTCAAAACATTACCAAAACCAACCAAGATTGGAGTTTTAGTTCATTTTTCAAGTAGCACCTCATTATCGATGTCTCCTAATCGTAAGATGCTAACAGGTACAGTAAAAGAAGCAGTGAGAATGGGAGCAGATGGGGTTTCACTTCATATCAACATAGGAGGAAAAGAAGAACCAGAAATGCTAGAACAACTTGGAATGACAGCAAATGAATGTCATGAATGGGATATGCCGCTTTTGGCAATGATGTACCCACGAGGGGAAAACGTCAAGGATCCACATGATCCTGAAATTGTAGGACATGTTGCAAGAATAGGTGCAGAGTGCGGAGCAGACATAGTAAAAACAGTATACACTGGTGATGTTGATTCATTTGCAAAAATTGTAAAAAGTACTCCAGTGCCGATAGTTATTGCGGGCGGACCAAAAGCGAAAACAGATTTAGATATTCTTCAAATGACGGAAGATGCTATGACAGCAGGAGCAAAAGGAGTAACATATGGCAGAAACATTTTTGCACATAAAAGACCAGAAAAAATGGTAGAAGCACTAGCAGCAATAATTTTCAAAAAGGAATCCGCAAAGGAAGCAATGAAAAAAATTGAGTAAGACTAGAGAATTAATAATTTCACCCAAAGTATCTCAAGCACAGTTAACAAAATTTCTTCCCCAGTTACAAGAAGAAGGAATCAAAATGGTGTATCTTGATCCAAAGAAACTAGGTTTTAAAACAAAATTAGAAACAGTATATCCCTCATCTGCTGCAAAATACGTAGTAATTGAAAAAGAAGGATCTGCAAAACCAAAGGGGAAAAAAATAGGTAGAAGATTTAAAGTTTTATCCAACATAGATATAGAAGATATTCTAACTGTAGCAAAAAAAGGATTAGATTTTGTAATAGTGGAAGTAAAAGATTGGAAGATCATCCCACTTGAAAACATAATTGCAAAGCTTCACAAGATCAATACCAAAATTTTTGCTGTAGCAAATACACCTGAAGAAGTCAGAAAAATGTTCTCAATTCTAGAAGTGGGAGTTGACGGAGTAATTTTCAATGCAACCTCAATTAATGAAGTCAGAGAAGCCATGACATACTTGGGAACGAGAAGTTTTGACTTGAAACCAGCAAAAATTATTGAGATTAAAGAAGTAGGAAATGGGGAGAGAGTCTGTGTTGATACAGCATCTATGCTACATAAGGGAGAAGGAATGCTAATTGGAAGTAGATCAAATTTTTTGTTTCTAGTGCACAATGAATCAGTAGGATCTTCATTTACATCACCAAGACCATTTAGAGTCAATGCAGGGGCAGTACATTGCTATACGCTTTCTCCAGATGGCACAACTAATTATCTTTCAGAAGTAGAGACAGGATCAGAAGTATT
>JANPCQ010000237.1:0-6823 GCA_031431055.1 Nitrosarchaeum sp. | reverse complement strand
ACTTCTAAGTGACTTTAATACATCATTTTTATTTTCGTTTTCTATTTTTAATAACTGAATATCTTTCTCATATGATAACGATGTGTTTTGTAATTCCTCCATTTTGTTTTTATAATCACGAGTTTCTTGTTTTAATTCATCTATTTTCCCCCCATAATACGATTCAATTTGTTTTATTTTACTTTCATCGTATATATTTCCAGAAACTTCATTGTTTTCAATTTGGTTGCTGTTCATCCATGAATTGATTTGATTTGCGAATTGTTTGTTGGTATCTCTTAGTGTTTTTACTTCTTTTTGAAGGGCTTCATACTCATCAAATAGTTGTGACATTGTTGTTGTTGATGTTGTGCTTTCTTTATTGATCTCTTGACTTTTCAATGAAATTCGGTATTCTTCGTTTATCTTACGAAGATCTTCCACTTCTTCTTTTATTACTTCATTTTTTGCCTTTAGGTATTCAATTTGTCTTTGAACTTCTTCGTCGTTAACAGATGATAACTTTACAATGCCTTTGTCCTTTAGATAGTCTATGGCAGCAACAAATTCTTGATCTGATATTTCGCCATCTGTCCACATTACTAGGGTTGTTTTTACCCATTCTGGAATCTCTATCTCTTCAGCACTTGCTGTAATAATACCTCCAAAAATAATTAGCAATAAAATTGCTACACGCACAAGTACCACTTATTATTAGAAAATTTTGATCATTTAAAAGACTGATCATGTAATTTCAAATAATTTCATGCCTCTGTTCTTAATATATTTTAAAATTGAATATTTTTAAACAATAATTAAAAATTTTATGCTCTTTTTGGCTCTAATTTTTTTCTGTATTTTACGGCCAAAACTGTAACTACAATTCCTATGATAAAAAATACAAGATAAGGCGATTGATTGCCAAACGATTGTGCTATGGGCCCTCCAAGTGTAGGTCCTATTGCCCAACCAATACCAAAAACAGTCTCATACGCTCCTATTATTTTTCCTGATATTGCTTTACTTGTTCTACTCAAAATTATTTCTAGAGTCAAGGGGAAAAATATGCTAAATCCAAATCCCATAAGCATCAATGCTACTGCAAACATGATAATTGAATCCGAAGCAGCCGAAATTGCTAGTCCAATTGAAATGGCTATGGTAGCTGCAATCAATGTCTGACTTGTCTTTCTAGAGAATTTACTTGCCAATGCAAGTGATATTACCCTTGAAATTCCAAAAACAAAATACAATAACAAAATATCTGTATCTGACATTCCGCTGTCATTTAAGAACGCAGGATAAATTGATAGAATTATCCCAAAAGATGAAGTGCAAAAAATTAACAATATTATCACCTCTGGAAATTTTTTCATCTCTTTAATTGATGAAAATGAAAATCGTTCATGATGATCTGTACTACTTCTTCTAGAAATTAAAAGAGCGAAAATTATGGCACTAGCCAAAATAAACGAAGTTATCTGAAATAGAATTCTATACGTAATATCTAGACCTTCAAGAAATACTGTTCCTAATAACGGCCCAATCATGAATCCCATAACAAAAAACATTGTAAACCATGAGATGTTTCTAACTCTAGTTTGTTCATTACTTTGATTAGAAATAATGGCTTGGCATGGTGGCCAGAAAAACGCATGAGCTATTCCAGTCATTATTCTGAACCCCATTATTTCTGGAACAGATTGTGCTATTGAAAGAAGATAGATTGATGTTGAATTGATTGCTGTACCTATTGCTAGAAGGTATCCATTATTGAATTTGTCAAGAAGAATCCCTACAAATATTGGAATAAACATGTAGGGAATAAAATTTGCTAATCCGATAAAGCCAAGTTCAGAATATGATGCTCCGATTATGTTTTTTGCAAATATTGGTAGTATTGGACCATGTAGTCCATAAGAAATACCTATGATTAAACCGGTGATGTTTACAAGTACCAGTACTTTGTTCATTTGTATGCGGCAACCATTATTGCTCCGCCCATAAGATCTTTCTCAAACTCTACTTTGGAAAATTTTTCCAGTAATAATTTTTCCAACTTTTTGTTTTGTGGCCATCTTTTGTATGTGCCATAAAGAGTACCGAACTTCAAACCTAGTCTTCCTCCTGCAATTAATGCTAATACTGGAAGAATAAACTTGAGATAAAATGATACTCCCAATCTGATTATTGCCTCATCTGGTTTTCCTAAATCAACAATCACAAATCTTCCATTATTTTTTAATACTCTGTGAATCTCTGAAATTGCAATTCTTAAATTAATTGCATCTCTAAGAGAATATCCACACAAAACAACATCAAATTCTTCAGCTTTAAATGGAATGTGCTCAAAAACACCATTTATCAAATCCGGCGTTTTTTCAAAATGAGTGCCTGTGTTTTTTAACATTGGTATGAGAGGATCATAAAGTGTAACTGAAATTTTTCCATCACATAACTTTAAAGCAGTTTTAGACATGTTTCCAAAACCTGATCCTGCATCCAGAATTTTATTTCCTGGAAACACTCTACCTGATATTCCTCTATTTCTATGCTCTACATCTTTACCAAGTGAGATGTATGAATTTACTTTGTCATAAACTGGTATGATTTCACGAAGTACTTCTATGACTTCTCCCCAGTAACTTCCTAATCCCATATTTATCGTCTTTATGGACTAGTTTGAATAGTTTTCAAATCTAAATTTCAACTTAGGATGTTGTAAATTTAGATGCGTTTTTAGAATAATTTTGCAAGTCTGATTCTGACACTTTTTCAAATATTTTTTTATCTGAAGTGACTTTGGCCATTTTAATGTGATTCAACCCTTCTTTTTGTTCTGCTTTTAGATTAATTGCTGCAATAGCAAGTGATGCTGCATCACTCAAACTCATCTTAGAATTATAATGTTTTTCCAAAAATGCATTTACCTCATCAGAACCTGCCCCTATTGCAATTGCTGCATACTGCACATAAGTTCCACTAGGATCTGTAACATAGATTGATTCCCCCTTTTGATCAACTCCTGCAATTATCAAAGCAACTCCATTAGGGCGTACTCCTGAATATTGTGTAAATTGGTGAGATTGATCTGCTAAATGCTTGGCAACAGTTGCAACCTCTACTGACTCATCATAAGTCATTTTACTTCCCTGTGAAAAAAATCTGGCATTATCTACTTGAACACGAGCATCTGGGATGTATCCTGCAGCTGCTACTCCAATATGATAATCTACTTGAAAAATTTTCTGTGTTATATTTGAAGTCTGTAGTGCACGTGGTTTTTCCTCAACTGCCATGATGACCCCCTCTTTACTGCAAACTCCTATAGCTAATGTGCCTCTTTTTACTGTCTCAATTGCGTATTCGACTTGGTAAATTCTACCGTCAGGTGAATACATTGTAGGGGTCATATCATAACCGCGTGATGCCATCATAATACGGCAACTTCTTCCTCAGTCAATTTAAGGGTAATTGTCCTTCGTTGATCTGTAACAGATGTGGACAAGATCTGGAAATAGTGTTTTAAGCAAATTTTTCTCATAATGTACAAGGAAAATAAATGACTAGAGCCCAACTCCTAGAATTCAAGGAAATTTTAAAATCCAAATCTCAATCAGAACAAAGAAAACCAGACAAACAGACCAGTAAGTTACTGTTCTATTTGTTTACCAGCACAAGAGGCGGTTTTACAAGATTACGAATAATTATACTCTTGCTTGAACGATCATACAACACACACCAATTAGCACTGGAACTTCAATTAGATTACAAGGCTGTTCAACATCACATGAAAGTACTGGAAAAAAACAACATGATCCTCAAAATTGGTGAAAAGTATGGGGCAATATTTCATCTATCTACATTTTTAGAAGTTAACATTGGCGCACTTGATATAGCAATTGATAAACTAGATCAAAAGATGAACCAAAAAAAGGTCTATCTTTAATCAATTTGTAACTACATAATATGCGATCTGATATTTTGAACTAAACTTAATATAATATGATATTTCAAAATTTATTATCTTGATAAAACTAGATCCATTTGCAAACGCAACAAAACAAGTCAATGATGCATGTGATGTTCTTGGAATTAAGGACAAAGGTCTACGTGAATATCTAGCAACACCAAACAAAGTTTTGAGAGTAAAAATTCCAGTAAAAATGGATAATGGACAAATTAGAATGTTCACCGGTTTTAGAAGTCAACACAATAATGATCGAGGTCCATACAAAGGTGGAATCCGATACTTTAACCCTGAAGGTGGAGTTGAATACATGGAACGTGAAGTCATGGCGCTATCTTCTTGGATGACATGGAAGTGTGCCGTTGTTGATATTCCATTGGGAGGCGGCAAGGGAGGAATCTATGTCAATGCAAAGACAGAAAAACTAAGTGATGCTGAATTAGAAAGACTCACCAGAGGATTTGCATATAAAATATTTGAAATTATTGGACCTGGCAAAGATATTCCAGCACCAGATGTTTACACTACTGGTAGAGAAATGACTCAAATCATGGATACATTTAGCAAACTAAATGGAAATGTTTACTCACCTGGTGTAATTACTGGAAAACCAATTTCAATGGGTGGCTCTCTGGCAAGAGATGTTGCTACCGGATTAGGTGTATCATATTGTGTAAGAGAAGCTGCAAAAGTTTTGAAACTTAATTTAAAAGGTGCAACAGTAGTTTTACAGGGATTTGGAAACGCATCTACATTTACTGGTGAATATTTAGAAAAAATGGGTGCTAAAGTTATTGCTGTAAGTGACTCTAAAGGTTCTATATCAATTCCAAACGGGGCTAAAGTTAGCAAGTTAATTGAATTTAAAGCAAAGACAAAATCAGTTGTTGGTTTCCCTGGAAGTAAGAAAATTTCTACTGAGGAATTATTAACAACAAAATGTGATATTTTGGTTCCAGGAGCATTGGAGAATCAAATTGATGCAAAGATTGCAAAGAATCTCAAATGTAAAATAATTGCTGAAGCTGCAAACGGTCCAACATTACCTGAGGCCGATCCTATAATTTACCAAAAGAAAATCCTAGTAATTCCAGACATCTTGGCAAACTCTGGTGGTGTCTGTATCTCATATTTAGAATGGGTACAAAATAACATGGGATATTATTGGACTTTTGATGAAGTTGCAAAAAAGATGGAAGGTAACATCACAAAAGGTTTCAAAGATGCACATGCGTTAGCCACTAAACACAAAATTGACATGAGGCGAGCTACTATGGCTTTGGCAGTAGGTAGAGTTGTAGAAGCCTTTAACCAAAAAGGTATTTGGCCATAAACTTAGACTAGATACGATTCATAACAAACTAGCTGTTCAACAAACCTTATTTTTCCTCTAGTTATCATTGTGAGTTTTCTTTTAAAAGAAAGATCGATTTTTGTTCTACGCTGTAAAAGTTGAATTGTTTTTCCTGTCAGGTATCTTCCTTTTCTATCTCTGTCAAAAAGAATAATCAGTTTTTCATATCTTGCAACAGAATCTGCAAAATTGACAATTCCTCCAAATTTATGAAATTCAATTATTTGTCCTGAAAATCCTAGTTTCTTTAATGCAGATGCATCTCTTTTTCCTTCTACTACAACAACACTATCTTTCATTAAATTTAGTTGAAATACAAAATTTCTTATCTCATGAATCTCTTGCTCTGTTACAAGCACAGCGTGATAAGTGCTTTAACATATTAATCACTTTTGCTAAAAATTATTTGTGTCTGAAGTTTTAGTTGTACAAAATACAAGCATAGAAGGATCTGGCTACCTAGGTGAACTTTTAACCAGTGATGGATTTACCATTCATTCAGTTAATGCAAAACATGAGAAACTTCCGGAAAAAAACTATTCTCTTCTAGTAATTTTAGGTGCCCCTGAAAGTGCTAATGATGACTTGCCTTATTTGCAAGCAGAACAAAAACTGATTAAAAAAACCGTAGATGATAATATTCCCGTACTTGGAATTTGTTTAGGCTCACAATTAATTGCAAAAACTTTTGGAGGTAAAGTGTATCGTGGTCCAAAAAAAGAAATTGGGTTTTACCATGATTTGAGAATTGACAATAATTCCAAATTATTTTCTGGATTTACAAATCCTTTCACTGTATTTCATTGGCACGGTGACACTTTTGATTTGCCTGAAGGGGCAGTAAAATTGGCCCATTCTGAAAATTATCCAAATCAGGCATTTCAAATTGATAGTGCAGTTGGATTGCAATTTCACCTAGAAGTAAATACGGAAATGGTCCATCTTTGGCTTGATAAGACTCATGAAAAGTTACAGCAAATATCATACATTGATCCTCAAAAAATTCGCTCTGATATTGATGAAAATATTTCAATTGTCAAAAATAATATGAATAATTTTTACAATAATTTCAAATTATTATTTCATCTTTGACCAAAGTTTAATATACAGAGTTTTTGATTCATCGATCGAACTATGAACTCTGTGAAAAAAGTTTTTGAGGAAACAATTCAAACTGATCATAAAGTTATTACAGAAGAATTATCAAAATCTATTCTCAAAACTTATGGTATTAAAGTTCCACCTTTTGCACTCGTTACTTCTGCTGAAGAAGCAGTCAAACAAGCAAAAAAGATTGGATTTCCACTCGTAATGAAAGTTGTATCACCACAAATTTTACACAAAACTGATGTTGGTGGTGTTAAAGTTGGACTAGATAATGTCAATGATGTCAAAAAGACATTCAAAGACATGTATGGCAGACTTTCTAAAAAGAAAGGAGTTGAAGTAAAAGGAATTCTTCTTGAAAAGATGGTTCCAAAAGGTGTTGAACTAATTGTTGGTATTCAAAACGATCCACA
>JANPCQ010000236.1:0-2613 GCA_031431055.1 Nitrosarchaeum sp. | reverse complement strand
TTGCTGTAATTGTGATTTGTTTTTCACCGGTTTGCTCAAAAATCATTGGAAGCTCAACTAAAATCGAAATTTTCTTTCCTTGTACATCAACTGAACGGATAGTATCAATTCCGAATCCATGTCCATAAACGCTAGATATTGGAAATAGCAAAGATATGGTTATTGCAAATATTCCAAATTTTGATAATAACAATATAGTTCTAGACATGTTGGGGTTATTTTACTGTCAGTAATTCTTGGACTTTTTGAAGCAAATCATCCATGGTATTAGCTTCCAGTATTGATTGTAATTCATTTGGATCTTTGGCTCCAAGTGCAGATAAAGAATAGACATAATCAATTGTAGGCATCTCTGTAGTAAGATAGTATTTTTCTAAGACATGATCTAATGCATGAGGTTCAACAGTTTGTGGTAATGCTTGTCTGACAATTTTATTTTTCCACATCTCTACTAGTTGTTCCCATTTATCTAATGGTACATTGTCATCAATTTCAGAAATTAATTCAACTTCCGCACGAATGTACATTTTTTCTTCAGTTCCTAATTTTTCATGTAATTCTGAAATACTTTGGTGGCCTTCTACAGTATATGGATCATAATTGGAAGGCTGAGCCAATGACGGTGGAATTATTTTATTGATTTTGAATTTATTGCGACCAATAGTCTCAATATGTAACTGCATTCCATCCAATTCAACATCTCTGCATTTGGTTATCTTTGCAATTGTACCTATTGATTTTGGTGCAGTCCAACCACCAATCAAGTTATTTGCATCAATTAGACATACACCGAATTGACCATCACCTAACATACAATCATCAACTAATTGCTTGTATCGTGGTTCAAAAATTCTGAGCGGTAGTTCTTGTCTAGGAAACAATACTAAATCTAAAGGAAAAATGGGTAAAATTTTTGTTTGTGTCAAACTGTTATTATTTAATATGTCTCTAGATATATGGAATACGCAATCAATTTTAATGAAAAATTAGATTTTAAAATTTAGAATCCATTTTCGTTGAGAATTAATCCCAATAATGCAGCTCGTGTATGTTTTCCATATTCAGCTTGCTCAAAATATTTTGCATTTTTTGTATTATCAACATCTGGTGAAATTTCATCTAGTCTAGGTAATGGATGTAAAATAATAGAATCGTCTTTCATCTTTTGTAATAAATCCAGTCCCACAACATAACTTCCTTTTACTTTGAGATATTCTTCCTCATCAGGAAATCTTTCTTTTTGGATTCGTGTGACATAAAGAACATCAAGATCATCGATGTATTCTTCAATATTAGTAGATTCTGTAAAAGATAATCTCTTTTTTATTTCATAAACAGAATCAGATCTAATTCTTAATGATTCAGGAGAAATTAAATGGACATCAACATCATAATTTCCAAGACCATAGAGAAGAGAGTAAACTGTTCGTCCATATTTTAGATCACCTATGATTCCTATTTTGAGACCATCAATCTTTTTCTTTTCTTTTCTTATTGTAAACAAATCTTGTATAGCTTGTGTTGGATGCTCTTCTGTACCACTTCCAGCATTGATAACTGGTTTTGAAGAAACTTCAGCTGCAAATCTACTTGAACCATCAAGAGGATGTCGTAATACAAGTACATCAGAATAAATCGACATTATTCTCACAGTATCTGCAAGACTTTCACCTTTTTGTGTAGATGATGATGAAATGTTGGAAATTCCTAGAGAATTACCACCAACTGATGCCATTGCAGCATCAAAACTAAGACGAGTTCTAGTACTAGGCTCATAAAATAGATAACCCAATGTATTTCCTTTACAAATTTCTCTTCTTTCTACGGGGTTAAGTTTCATTATTTTGTCAGTAGATGTAAAGATTTGCTCAAGTTGAGCTTTGTTAAATTCCTTGATAGAAATTATGTCTTTTTTATAGAACTCGTTCATTCTTTCAATGATATATACAGGTGACTATACAAAGTATTCTGATGCAAGAGTCCGAACTTATGGTTCGACGAATTAAAGAAGGTACTGTGTTGGACCACATTGACGAGGGAAAAGGTCTTCAGGTTCTAAATGCCTTAAGAATTGATGGAAAGGACGGAAGTCTCATAACTATTGCTCTTAACGTACCTAGCGGAAAATTCAAGAAAAAAGATATCATAAAAGTAGAAAACAAATTTCTAAAAGATGACGATACAAACAAACTTGCAGTAATTGCTCCAAAGGCAACTATCAATATTATCAAAGACTACAAACTAATTGAAAAAAGAAGAGTTGCACTTCCAAATGAAATAGACAGAATTTTCCGTTGTTCAAATCCAGATTGTATTACTAACAGCACTGAACATATTGAATCAGTGATGGATGTAATTGACAAGGAAGGAAGAGTACTCAAATGTAGATACTGTGCAAGAGTATTAGATGTTAACAAACTAAAATATAATTAAATTAAAAATTTGAAAAAATGTATCTTTAGGGCTTACTGTCCCAAGATGATAAACATCATAACTATACCATAGATAGCAATTGATTCAACCATACCTATGAATATGAATACTTTTGATTGCAGAGCTGGGTTTTCACTAATTACTGCAAGACCGGCTGCACCTACTTGACCCAAACCAACG
>JANPCQ010000235.1:0-2357 GCA_031431055.1 Nitrosarchaeum sp. | reverse complement strand
GTCTAGATGGTCACGATAGAGGGGCCCTAGTATTGTGCAGGGCAATTAGAGATGCAGGAATGGAAGTAATTTACTCTGGGCATTTTGCTACTCCAGACAGAATTGCACAGATTGCAGAAGATGAAGATGTAGATGCAGTTGCAATGAGTTTGCTTAATGGTGCACATGGCACATTGTTTCCAAGAGTAGTACAAGCACTAAACAAAAAAGGAATCAAAGATGTGTTAGTAGTTGGGGGAGGGGTCATACCTGAAGAAGATAAAAAAGATCTTAAAAAATCAGGAGTTGATGAAGTATTTGGTCCAGGTACACCACTAAAAGATATCATTGATCATATTACAACTGGCGTTTCAAAACTAAGAAAAATATAAGAAATTATTCCGTAGAGTCAGGCCACATCATTTTACGCATTTGTTTGCCGACTTTTTCAATTTGGTGTGCATCTGTTTCTTTCATATATTTGTCAAATGCATCTTTGCCATTTTTCTTATACTCACTAATCCATTCTTTGTTAAATGTACCATCTTGTATCATTTTTAGAACTTTTTTCATATTATCTTTGGTTTCACTAGTCATTACCATTGGACCACGAGTTAAGCCACCGTATCTTGCAGTTTCGCTAACACGTCTCCACATTCCATTAATTCCATATCTTTGAATCATATCCACAATTAGTTTTAGTTCGTGTAAAACCTCAAAGTATGCAATTTCTGGCTGATAACCAGCCTCTACAAGTGTCTCAAATGCAGCCATCACCATAGATGCAGATCCTCCACAAAGATCTGCTTGCTCGCCAAACCAATCAGTTTCAACTTCTTCTTGGAAAGTTGTCTGAATTAATCCAGCACGTGCACTACCAATTGCTTTTGCAATTCCTAGTGTTCTATCCCAAGCTTTTCCAGTAAAGTCTTGATGCACTGCAACAATTGACGGAGTTCCAAAGTTTTCAAGATATGTTTCTCTTACTTTAGAACCTGGTCCTTTTGGTGCGACCATAATAATATCAACATCATTTGGAGCAATAATCCATTTCCAATGAATTGCAGCTGCATGTGAAAAGGATAATGCTTTTCCTTTAGAGAGATTTGGTCCAATTTCATCTTTGTACACTTGAGACTGGATCATATCAGGAATTAAAACGTGAATAATATCGGCTTTTTTGCATGCATCAGATACAGACATTACTGTGTGGCCGTCAGATTCTGCTTTTTTCCAGCTGTTTCCGCCTTTTTTAAGACCCACAATAACGTTAAGACCTGAATCTTTCATGTTATTGGCTTGTGCATCGCCTTGAATTCCGTAACCAAGTACGGCAATAGTTTGATCTTTTAGCGGAGCTAAACTGATGTCATTATCTTTCCATGTTTTTGCCATAGTATTACTCAAAATACTGCAAATATTAACTATAGAATTTCAAATTGTGATTATTTTGTTGCAACCACGACATTTTACTGTGACTGTATCACCAGGTAGTCGTTTGAATCTCTTTGAGCCGCAATTTGGACAAATAGGGCAAGCACGTATTGGTTCCATTAATGTTCAGTGGGTTTTGTATCAGATTTGGATATGACATCCAGTCTTTGTTTGCCGTTAATTTTTTGTAAAAATTTAACAACTGCATTTGGAACAAGACTTTGCCAGTTATCATCAGATATTATCATTAATCTAATATTAGTTGCATTGTATTGTGCTCTGTCTAGAAATTTTGGTGTGACGACATTAATTTTAGAATCTGCCAGTAACATTTTGACATAATCATTTCCACTATACACTTTATCAAAGTGAGGCAATGCAGCTTTGAGATAAGATGCCCATGTTGCAATATTGAACTGGTTTTCTATTGATATAATAAAACATCGCGATAAATCAATGTCAGATTCTTTTAATGAGTCATGTATCATTTCAATTCTTTCTCCAGATGTAAATGGATCTTTTTCCAAATAATTGAATTGAGAACTAGTTATTGCAATAATTACCTCATCGCATTCATCAAGAATTTGTTTTACCAAACCTAAATGTCCCAAATGAAATGGCTGAAACCTGCCCATCATTAATCCGCGCATAAAATATGATAAATTTTGATTTAATTAAATCCGTCTATTTGATTGGACCGCTACCCAGAATTCTAATGCTAGTTGATTCAGGTTTTAGAATTACTGCAATATCACCAGAATTGCAAACTATTGGTTTTTCAAATGTTAGTTTTAGCGGTGTGATAGATGAGTATTTTGCGGCCTTTATTTGAAGACCTACACTTTCAAGACTTCCTTGATTTTGAGCAATTTCAGTTTTATAAAATTGACTCTTTGTTAAATCAAGTTCAATTTCATATTTTACATCAACTGTACCTGCTTGAG
>JANPCQ010000234.1:0-6273 GCA_031431055.1 Nitrosarchaeum sp. | reverse complement strand
AATTGGCTAGATTGGGAAATGATCAATACCCACAACCTCTTTCAGACTAGAGCAGTGAAGCTCGTCATTCAGGTCTGATACATAGGTCTTTGATGCCAGTTAGCTTTTCAAATGACAACTGCATTGACAACTATCAATAATGCATCGATGTTTTTTACAATCAAGACAACGCTTGCTTCTACCAGTTTTCATTCTTAGTTCTTCAATTCTTCTTGCCTTTTCACTCATGAAAATCAATACTAGATGAATTCAAAAAGTCTTTAGGTTTTGTTGTTCCAAGTCCTAAAATAGCAGCAAATCATGAAAAAAAATATGCCAGAAAAGAGACCATTTAGAAAATTTGGCAACAGATCATCACGACCAAAAACACAAACAACCGAAGATAAAATCAGGGATTTTATTTTACGTAATTCAAAAAATGGTTACTATACCAAAGTTTCAACACTTTCTTACAAATTTGAAATACCGGAAGATAAAGCATGGGAAATTGTAGGCATGCTTTTGACAGATGGAACCTTAGAATCAATTCATGATGAATTTACTGGTGAAATGAAGCTGTGTGAGGCAGGAAAAACATATCTGATTATGAATCTAGAGCAACAAAGAAAAAGACAAAAATCACAAGAATTTAAGAGTAAAAAACAAAAATCAAAATAGAACAAACAGTAAATATTAATCAAAGAAAAAGCAATCCTTAATTTTATAGCAATTTACAAAAATTTGTGAGGCAGTGTAAAATTTGTGGAACACCTTTGGGAAAAGAACCTACAACTCAACAATTAGAAGAACATTGGAAAAAACATCACAGTTGGCATTGGCAAATCAATCAAGATAAAACACCTGAAGATGCACTACTAAAGAAAAAATAGTCACAAGGAAGCCTCTTTATTTTAGATAACATACAGAATTTTATGGAATTTATGATTACCATATTTCATTTTCATAAGGGTAATGACATAGACAATGTAATTTTTGGAAAAAAATTAAATGAAAATAAGATCAATGAGGATATTCGAATTTTTCCATCAGGTGGATTAACAAAAAATGGAGGCATACAAGAAAAATATTTGAAAATAAATCTAAAAAATAACAATGATTTTAATTTAGATTTGTTATCTGATTTTCTAGCTTACAGATTATCACCAATAGATGACGCAGACAGTCTAAAAATTGGGAGTAACAAAGTTGCATTAAAAAAAGAGGAAATAAAAAAAGCACTACAAATTCACCTAAATGAAATTTAGAGATAACGACTTGGAATAGTGGTCGTTTATAGCATGCCTAGACCACTAATCGAAGGCGTCAAAATATTGTTCTTTTAGTGATATAAAACAGGATATTGTGAAATTTCAAACATTTGTTTGATTCAAATTAAAAAATAAAACTAATTTTCAACAATCATCGCATAATTGCAATAATTGATCAGTGACGATATCACTCTAGGCTCTAATTTTTAGAAAAACTATTTTTGAGCTTGTTGATATGAAAAAATTTACTCTGGTTATGTAATATCAATTTTGAGATATGAGTCATGTCAGAAATTGAGGCATATGATGTCAAAGCACACAAAAAAGTGACTATGAAAAACCCAAAACCATATTTAATGAAAAATGGCTCATGGGCACTTAAAGGAACTAGTTCTGCCACTGGGATCACTTTATTCAAAATTGTTGGCAAAAAACCTTCAATCTCCCACTCAAGACTAGACACTCTGAGAAATATATTTACTAGCAGAAAATGTGAATGTGATAGATTCTGCTAGTATTTTTTTGTAGATGAAGATACATAGTTTTAGTTATACTATGATTATTCATATTGATAAACAATAATTCGAAAGTGTTAATTTGATAAATTCTCAGAAATACATCATGTCTGGGGAGATAGAGTGGCACGGAAATTTTTATGGTATTTCATGGGCATATGAGAAAGACAGATTGGTAGTATCCACTGTATTTGAGGATAAAAAAGAGGCAATGGAAATTGCAAGGGAGATTAAAGATTGGAGTGATAAATTTACAAGATTAACAATTATTGAAAAAGAAAATGGAGAGTATTCCATTTGCTGTTATCAGGATCCACAAATTTCAAAGAGTGTAAAAAATATTGGATTGTATCGAACAGGTATGCGGCAAAGTGGTGGATATGAGCAAGTAAAGCCAATGATTACAGAAAAATCACCACTACTACAAATTGCATATGCCGCAGATGTAAGAGACATGAATACTTATGAGCAAATATCACGACTAGTACCAATGAGAAAATGTAGAATAATTTCAGAGAAAGAATTGAAAAAGCAAGAATTTTTTTATGAAAAGGCTGCAGAAAAGGTTAATCAAAAATAAATGAAGCCTATTTTTTAAAATTGTGGAGTCGATATCGCAAGGAATGTCTTTACCCATGCAATAAACTAGTTTATCTTAATTATCAACTTACAAATTGGAATATTGTATGTAATTTAACACACATACTGTCCCTTAAGTTCATACAAAATTAAAATCAATTATGCAAGATACAAGCAGGGTCAGATCTACAGATAAAAAAACAGATGCAATCACAAAAGCAGTAACACAGTCAGAATTCGTAGAATTAAAAGATAAGATAATTGAAGAAAAAAGGCTAAAGCTCGCATTAGATCTACGTAGATTCTAAATTTTTTGTTTCATATTCAAAACTATGCTTAAATAAAATCAAAAATTATTTAGAGCATGTCTAAAATTACTGAATTTAAACGTCCTAGTATTTTGTTGCTTATTTTAGGAATTATCTTGACTTTGATTGGATTTACAATACTGTTGAATCCTCAAGACAATACTGTCAATATGATTTTTCTGAGCATGTTTGGTATTGGTTTATTTATGTCAGGATTAGGTTTTTCAGTACTTTATCAAATAAGAAAAGTAAAAACAAAACCATAAACCAATTTTCAAAAACATAGTATTTTAAGGCCAGAAGAAACAAGAAAATAAGTGGCAGAATTCAAATTGCAAGGGTCAGGCGGCTACATAATAGCTGATTTAACTGAAGAACAAGCAAAAAAAGCAGATTTAGGAGTTGGAAAATTATTTTTAGCGCCAATAGGCAAACTAGAAGAACAAAAAATGTCAAAGCATTACTGTAAAAACTGTGAAACTGAATTTAATAATCCACCAAAGATACACCTGGAAGAAAACACAAATGAGCAAGTTGCAGACAATTTGATTCTTGTAGAAAGAGGCCAATACACATGTCAGCAATGCAGTTCCATTATTGGAGAATACAGAGTATTCAAAAAACAAGACGAATCAAGTGATATTGGCAATGCAAAACCTAGCCAATAAAACAGGTACGTATTCTAAAGCAATATACTTAAGTTTAGAAAAAAATCAGAAAAAACAGATATGGCAAGCATGTTATTTAAGATAAAATGTGAAAAAGGTCACAAAGCAAATGCTTTGATCTGGGATGGTCAAACCATTGAAAATTACATAGCGAGTAAAAAATGTAATAGTTGTGGTGCACTATTACATCAATTATCCAAATAAAATAGTTCAAAACAAAATCAACATGTGTAGAGAATTACTTAATTAGATATTTTTTCTTCATATAACATGGATTCAAAAGATGAACCTGAAAAAATTTACCCATTAGGTTATGAACCAAAAGAGACCAATACTGATGTTAATGTTAGAAATCAATTACTCAGTGAGATACTAAAATCATCGCCAACTGAATTTATCAATACAGATTTGTTCACAGTGATGTCAAAACGACGCTCAACTAGAAAATTTACAGATAGAATAGTGGAGACAGTAAAAATAGACAAAATCATAGCTGCTGCAGACACTGCCCCTACTGCGGGAAATTTTCAGGGTTTTGAGATATTTTATGTAAAAAGTCCTGAAAAAAAGCAGCAGTTAGTAGAGGCATGCAATAATCAGCCATACGTACATGCACCTGTGGTACTGGTTTTTTGCAAAAACCCATCAAGAGTCAAATTGAATTTTCCAGAAGAGATACTCAAAAAATTTGCCATACAAGATGCTACACTGGCTGCGGCATATTCTCAGCTTGCAGCTCAGGCTTTGGGATTAAGTTCTATATGGATTGGAATGTTTGATGAGCAAAAAGTAATGAAAATAATCAATACCGATTTGATTCCATCATCAGTATTATGCATAGGATATCCTAAGCAAGATAAATTTCCAAAACCAAGAAGAAACCTTCAAGAAATAGTGCATGCGGTTTGGTAGTAAAGGAAATACACAATTCTGAGAGAGATATTTTAATTATGTATCATAATTAAATAAATTAGAAATAAGTTATTTTTTATCTGTGAGTCTTTTTTTATCTCGGCATATACCACAGAGGTAATTTTTCTTAAAATTATCAATTTCTGTCTTAAATGAGTCAGAGCCAAAATAGTTTTTAGATGCTTGCATTCCACCAGGTACTGCTTTCCCGCATTTTGTGCACTTTATGTCCAAATGAAATTTGATTTTTTTCTCATTTTTATTTATCTTACCAATAATCATGTTATAATATCAGATGTTTGAATATCCTATACAAATCTTAAGTTTTAAGCAAGTAGAATCTAGAGAAAATAATGGAATTTTTTCAAACAGAAGAACCAGTGATTGAAAAACCAATAGTCATTGCTGCGATGCAAGATATGGGAAATGTGGGTAGCATAGTAGTAAATTTCATTAATAATAGTTTGAGAACAAAAAAATTCAGAATTGCAAAGACACCATACCCCACATATGTTGTGGATATGGGAGGGCATATTGACTTGCCAAATGAAAGTTGGGAGTACAAATACGCTGATGGGTTAATTATGTTTGGAGGAGGGACGGGTCAGCCACAAGACAGCCAAGAACTATACTCGCTTTGTCAAGATGTCATAGATGTTTCTAAAAAATACTCTGCCAAATTCATCTATACATTGGGGGGTTTTCACACAAACAGAGTACTGGATAAAAATCCTAAAACTTTTGTTACTACCACATCCATAGAACTAACAAAACAAATGCAGGGATTAGGAATTTTGACAACGCCGCAAAGATCAATAATTACAGGGTTTAACGGACTGATCTTAGGGTTTGCAAAGCAAAATGGCATTCAGGGAATGGGAATGTATGGAGAGTTAAATCAGCCTGAAATTCCACAGTATAGAGCAGCAATTAGCATAATCAAGACACTGGAGAAACTAACCTACAGAAGTCTAGGAGATACAAGTAAGCTGGAATCACTTGCGCAGGAAATTGAAAAAAGCTTTGGAAATTAATTAAATGATAAAATCCAAAGAAGGATTATTGTCTTAAAACACTTGATTTTTTTATTGCTTTGATACAATATAGATAATTGCAGTTTATTCACCACATTACAACAATTCCACTTGCATCTCAAACAGAAATAGACGGAGTCAGATACTATCAGACACCTCAAGGAAAACTGTATCCATCAATTACCACTGTATTATCTAAGACATCAGATATGTCAGGCCTTGATGAATGGAGAGAAAGAGTGGGAAATGATGCTGCAGAGCAAATAATGAAAGAAGCACAGATTCATGGAACAATGACACACAAATTATGCGAAGACTATCTAAACAACAAAGAATCAGAAGGAGACTTTTTAGATATTCCAAAGAATCATTTTAAAAAACTAAAACCATACATGCATAAAATGAATAACATTAGAGGAATTGAACTTCCACTGTATAGCGACGAGTTTGAAATTGCTGGAACTTGTGATTGTATAGCAGAGTATAATGGGGATTTGTCAATTATTGATTTTAAGACAAGCCGCAGTAGACTGATTGAACATTATGATAAAGTTCAGAAATATTTCATGCAGGCTACAGCATATTCTCTTATGTGGAAGGAAAGAACAGGGACAGAAATAGATCAAATTGTAATTATTGGTTCTGAAGAAACTGGCGATGTTGCAGAGTTTATCAAAATAGCATTTAATTTCAAAGAAGCGTTAATTGAAAAGATAGAAAAATTCTATGAATCAAGAAACTAGAAAATACGTAAAATCCAGATTCTAACCATCCCCGCACGTTACATCCCTATTCAAATTTGAAGCGTAACTAATGAAATTCTGAAAAAATAGCCCTGAATTATGTCCCATCAATGAAAGTCTCTTAACTAGGCTTAAAATAAAGTCAAAATTAACCCATAATTAGATATAAAATGACTGAGTTTATTCACGAACCATACAAAACCGTCTATGTTAGGGACTTGATCAAGCTAAGCCTTGATGATCTGCTTAGTATGATGGGATCACTTG
>JANPCQ010000233.1:0-4562 GCA_031431055.1 Nitrosarchaeum sp. | reverse complement strand
TGCATTTACAACTAAAACCGGTCTATTAAATTTAATTTTTCAATGGCGCGGGGGAATATAGTCAGGGTATGAGATTTTGCACTATTTCGGTCTAAAATAATAGGCAGGCATTCCAAAACTGACTTTAAAATAAACAAATATTCAAAAATACAGAAAACATTGTATATTATTACTTAAAAATAGAACATATGGACAAAACAAACATAGGACTTGCTTCAAAATCACTTCAAAAAGTCATTGATGTTCTAGGCCAGGTTATTGCAGATCAATATGTTCTGTATACAAAAACAAGAAACTATCACTGGAATGTGACTGGTGAAGACTTTGCACAGTATCACAAATTATTCGAAGAGCAATATTCAGCAATAAATGAAGACATTGACGAAGTTGCAGAAAGAATACGTGCGTTAGGTGGAAAAACTACAGCAACACTAGCTGAATTTCTCAAATCTGCAACACTAAAAGAACATCCAGCAAAATACCCTACTGCAAAAACAATGATTGCAAATCTTTTAGCAGACCACGAAACCGTCATCCGAAATCTACGAAAAAGCATTGGAATCTGTAGCAATGTGGACGATGCAGGCACAGAAGACTTTCTAACACAACTAATGGAAAAACATGAAAAGACTGCTTGGATGCTAAGAGCAACACTCGAAAATTAGTAATGCATCAGTCAACTATCATTTTTTATAATAGATTTTGCACTAACTTCTCTGAAAGGTAGAAAAAATATACGTTATCTGCAAAAGAATTTTCTATACTATTTGGTCCTATGATCTCAATACCTGGTGCAACACAATTCATCTATGATCCTGCAAAAGATTATGTCTTTAGGATTTCAGAACCATGGGGAAGCCTAAGTATCCCGTTGAACCTCCCATAATCCTTTTTTCTTTTAAAATTAAAAATACAGTTTTCTAACAATTAAGATAAATGTTGTTCAAATAAAACATCAGCTAAAATCTTTAATTATTTTTCTTATCTCTTCAAGCATTTTTGAATTCAATGAATACTGTATTCCATAAGAAGTGGGATGATGAATAACAAGATTGGATTTTACTAGTTTTTTTAGCGCCTTATCCACATCACCTTTGATATGTGATGGAAATCCACGTTTGATTGATTCTGCAGAGGTATGTTTTCCTCCAATCATTCCATCAAAGACCATCTTGGATAGAATGGTAATGGAAAGATCATCGTATTTCACGTGTTGGTATCGTGTTGAATGTATATTATTAATTATGTAATGAATTACACAATATCAGGTAAATGGTTATATAATTAATCATGTTATCAACATCATGAAAGCACGATCAAAACTGGTAGAAGGTAAATCTCAAAAGGTGCTTGAGCAAGGCCCACTTGAGGGTATTTTTCCATGCAGCACATCAAAAATATTGGACTTTCTTTGTGTTTTTAAAAAATATGACTATTCCATATCAGATATAGCAAAACATTCTGGAATAACATTCAAGACTGCACTAAATGAGACAAGAAAGCTAGAGAAACAAGGAGTAATTACTAACAGCAGAACAGTCGGTAAAGCCAAAATGTATCAATTAAATCAAGACTCTGTACAATCTCAATCCATAAACAAGCTTGCAATGGATTTGGCATTTAAGAGATTGCAAAAGATCAAGACATAGTATCTTTCATCTTTTCTAAAATTTTGTCATAAATCTTTATTTTATCTTTGGATTTAATGTTCTTTTTGAGATACCACAAAGTAGACTTGTTTATTCCTAATTTCTTTCTCTCTTCTGGACTCATTGAGAGAATCTTTTCTCGTAATAATAAATTGTCATCTCTGTTAATCTCTAATTTTGGTACAACAAACTCTATTGTCTTTTTCTTGTCTGCAATATACTGAGCCAACTGAGAAACATTGTCATACAAAATATTCCGATATGCAAAGTTTCTTTTCTTGTAGGATACTTTATCATTAAAGTTTGATTTTATCTTTTCAACTAGTAGTTTGGCTGTTTCCTGAATAACTATTACAAAATTTTGTTAAAGTTACAAAATCAGGCGCGTAGTTTCATTGTAACTAGGCACAAGTTATTCATGAGAATTACGGATATTATGAAATTGTAACTAGTTTTTTAATGAAAGTTTCAAAGGTTTTACAGTTTTAGTTCTAGAACTATTCAAGAATGATTCCATAATATTGAATTAAGCCTATTTTTCCTAATTTCCACTCTTTCAGACTACAAATTAGTGACATTTCTCAGCCTCCGTCTATATTCCCTTTTCAATGGCGCGGGGAGAGGGATTTGAACCCACGAGTCATTGCTGACATGGGATTAGCAATCCCACGCCCTACCAAGCTAGGCGATCCCCGCACAGATTGCCTAGAATGAATCTCTAAATAACTTCATTCGTCGCCAAACTGATGATAATTAGTCACAATATCATCAAGGGGAATTCTTTTTCCGCCTACGATTTTTAGATCGACACTGATAGATTTGTTGGAAATGGTAATGATATTGTATGTGTTTTCAAACAATCCCCTAACTCTTTCCGATGTTGCAGTTCCGGCATTTACTACCATGAGTTTTCCAAAATTCCATTCCCATGGTCGATGTTTATGACCACACAGAACTAGATCAACACCAGTATCCAATATGGTTCTTAGAATATCTCCTGCATCAACGACAGTTAACTGATCAGAGCCAGTATCTGGAATTGCTATAAGGTGATGATGCATTGCCAAGATCTTTACTTTGTCTTTGTATTTTTTCATAGTTCTCTCTAACCACAAGTTTTGACGGTATCCTACCTCGCCTTCATTTCTATCAGGACGTGCAGTTCCAAGTGTAACCAAAACTACATCGTCATTTAATTCATTTATTGCCTCAAATGGGAAAAATTTTTTGAATAACAGATAACCAGTGTTTCTGTAATCATGATTCCCACTTATTGTGATGATTTTTTTTGTGTTAAATTTTGTCAATAGTGTCTTGCATTCTTCATATTCTTGCATTAGCCCCTCATTTGTCAAGTCACCAGTGACAACTATCACATCAGGATTAAGTTGATTCACCTCATCTACTAGTTGATCAAATTTATCTTGAAGAAATTGAGAACCAACATGAAGATCAGAAATTTGTATAATTATCATATTATATCAAAACAAAATCAAATTATGTTAATAAATTACCCTTATTCAAAATATAGTCATTTAAAAAAAATTTAGTTTAATTGGCAAGCGTAGAATTAAATACGCTCAATTAATAGTCACGCTGAAATGGGTAAAAAAGCAGCTGTGATTAATGGTGATGGAACTGGTCCTGAATTAGTAGATGCCATGATTCATGTCTTAAAAGCTTGCAATAGCCAAACAGAACTTATTCGCTGTGAAGCAGGCTCAGAGCAATGGGAGAAAAATGGTGGAGCCACATACATTCCTGAATCTACATCAAAAATCATGGATGAAAGTAATGCTTGCTACAAAGGTCCCACTACAACTATACCATCACCTAATGCTCCAAGAAGTGTAGCTGTTTCTACACGACAAAAATATCAGCTGTATGCAAATATTAGACCCATTAAGACATATGATAGACTTTCACCAAATAAAAAACTTGATTTTGTATGTTTTAGGGAAGCAACTGAAGGATTGTATGCAGGAATTGAGTTTGACACATCTGAAGATTCTGCCATAGCAATTAGAAAAATAACAAGAAAGGGTTGTAAAAGAATAGCAGATTCTTCATTTGAATGGGCAAAAAAATATGGATTAAAAAAAGTAATAGCAATTACAAAAAGAAATATTCTAAAAAGAACTGATGGAATTTTTTGGACTGAAATAGAAAGAGCCGCACAAAAATATCCAGGAATTGAGATTGAAGAGTACTATATTGATAATATGACACAACAATTAGTAAAAAATCCAGAGAGATTCAACAATTCTGTTTTGGTAAGCACAAATCTGTTTATGGATATTATATCAGAATGTGCATCTGGCAATATTGGTTCAATTGGAAATGTTTATTCTGCAAATCTTGGAGAAAATTATGCAATGTTTGAACCAGCACATGGAAGTGCTCCAAAATACAAAGGACTGAATAAAGTAAATCCTACTGCCGCAATTTTATCTGGAGCGTGGATGGTAGAATATCTTGGTGAGCCTGAAATTAAAGATGTAATTTTCAAAGCCACCGAGGAAATAATTAATGATGGGAAATTTGTAACATATGATATTGGCGGTAATGCTAAAACAAGTGAAATGTCAGATGCAGTTGCAAAACGCGCCGCTGAACTGTTAAAAAAATAATCATTTTTTAGCTTCAACAATTATTAATTCTTCAAAAAACATCTTCTTTTTTGCAAGAATTCGAGGACTGAGACCTAATTTTTGTGCGTAATCCATTAGTTTTTGATAGTCAGAAAGAGACGAAGTTACAAAAAGGAACTTGCCTCCTATTTTGATATTTTTATAAATCGAATCAAATATTTTTTTAGGGACTTCAAATCCATCTTTTCCTCCATCAGTGGTAGCATCCAAAATTTCATCTGTTGCAAGATATGGTAGATTGCATATCACTAGATCAAATTCC
>JANPCQ010000232.1:0-4409 GCA_031431055.1 Nitrosarchaeum sp. | reverse complement strand
GGATTACTGGAATAGGACAAAAAACAACTTCGGCCGGATTTACAAAAAACATGCCATTTAGTTCTATGGAATCTACACAGATTGCTGCATCAACTGCATTTAAAATGTCCAAATGCAACGTAAAAGATATAGATGTTGCAGAAGTTCATGATGCGTTTTCTGTTTGTGAACCAATGGCTTTAGAATCATTAGGTTTTACAGATAAAGGAAAAGGAATGAGCATGGTAAAAAAATTACACACTACAAATAATCTAAAAATTAATCCAAGAGGCGGATTGATTGGGTCAGGACACCCATTAGGTGCAACTGGAATAGCACAAACTATTGAAATTGTCCAACAATTACAATCATGTGCAAACAAAAGACAGGTAAATGATGCAAAAATAGGATTAATTCATAACATGTCTGCAGCAGCTACATCATCAACAGTTTTGGTCTTAGAAAGATGAATTTTGAATCTGAGTTAAAAAAAGGAAATTTCATCATAGCAGAATGCATACATTGTAAAAAAATAGTATGGCCACCATCTGAATTTTGCAATCAATGTTTTAATGAAGTTTCTTGGAGAAAAGGCTCGTGCGAAGGCAAAATTATTGAATTCTCAAAACAAAACAATGATTATTTTTGTCTAGTAGAAATTGAAAATACCATAAAGATAATGGGAAAAATATTATGCGGAATTCCAAATATAGGTCAACATGTCAAGATAGAAAAATGTGGAATAAAAGATGACAATTATTACTTTGAAATGTCTTTGGTATGATCAAAGAAATTCCGTATAGATGTAAGGCGTATCGTCTAGCTGATCAAAAGTCCAAATAGTTGGAAGTGAGGCTGTTTTTATTACTTTTAGACCATATTTGTCAATCAATGAACTCCAGCCACCTTCAGATTGATTACCAGAAAGCTGTCTCTTTGAATGAGTACCTGCAAAAACAATGCATGTATTTTTTTTAAAACTAGTTTTCGAGATTTTTTCTATGATATTTGTTGCCAAAACATCCCCTCCCATTTGTGGCAATCCACCAATAAAAAATACAGGACGTGTTAAATTCAATGAAGAATAATCGAATTCTATAGCATCCACACAAATAGGATTAAAATTAACTTTTGTTGCAGTTAAAATAGTATTTTGAAGTTCCACCAATGTGTAATCGATTTCAATACTTGTTGTTTGCAAATCTAAAATTTTTGCACAGTATGCAATTCTCCCATCTCCAGAACCAATGTCTACTAATTCTTTATAATCGAAACTTTTTGCAATCGATGCTGCAATATATGCTGAAAGAATCCAAGTTGGATAAAATGGCTGGCAGCTAGAGCCATGTTTGATACTATTGAGCCAGTATTCATTAATGTCTCCTTCATACACTTTACATAAAATACCTGCAATTTTTTGTTCATAGGAATTATGATAAATTGGGTTTTTTACAGCAAAATTATGCAGAGATTCCAAATGATCATCATTTATTGGAAAAGATTCTGAGGCAGAAATAGGAATGAATTCCTGAATATGACTATGCCCATGATATGATTGTGCAAATTCCTGTTTTAACATGACTAGATTTTTGGCAATTTGCTCAAGCATCATAAATGGCTCTAAAATGTGATTGATAAACTCATTGTAAAACACCTAATGAAAATACAAGTTTTTTAATCTTTTGATATATTATTTTTAGAGTTATGATAAATGGGAAGTAAAATTTTGAGTTTTAATTGAGTCACTATTTAGGAAATTTCTTGGTAATGTATATTCTTATTTTTGAGTGCAGTACAATCACTTTTTTTAATGGTAATTGTACTCTCGTCAACCCCGCTAAAGCTTACTTTAGAATGAATTAGATGATTGAAAGCTTTTGCTTGTTCAGATTCATCTGTAAAATGAATAGTACAAGTTTCAAGATCGGAAGTTGTTTGTTGCATATGATGTTTATAACATAATTACCTACCTTTCTATATCTAAACTAGACATGAAAAAGTATGAGTAGCAAAATGACATCAATTTCATTAACAAAACCAAGGAAAGATAATAAAAAAATTGCACGAACCAGAAGACAACGTGGATATAATTGGGAAGATACATTGGTAAAAAGATTCAATTCTACTGGAAACTGGAAAGCTTTTAGATTAGGTTCCCCAAGTATAGCATTACCAGATGTTTTAGCAGTAAATACTCAAAATAGCATGATTTTCACCATAGAGGCAAAATCAGGTACAAGCACATCTCTTCCTGTTCCAGCAGATCAGATTGAGAGATGCCAAAAATGGATTAAAACATTTGATATTTACAAAGATAGAAAAGTAATACTTGCATTCAAATTTCTTTCAAAAAAAAGGATAGGATGAGGTCAGTATGAAAGTAGAGAATTGAGAGAATTCTACAAGGTTTGGGATGAGTCAAAAGCAATAACTGATTGTGTTTGCACCTATGAGGGAGAGATATTTGCAAGAATTGATGGAAAAAGAGAGAAGATGGATCTTAAAGAATACACAATGCCATTTAAAACAAAACACAGAACTAGTGCCTAACTATCCAAAATAACATCAGAGCATTTTTTAATGATTAATGACAAATAATGTCATGTCAGAGGATAATTTGGCTAAATCTACGATAGAAATCAATGAGATACATTCAAAGTCATTACTAGAGACAGCATCTGAAGCAAAAGGAACCAATTCAAGAATAGTCTTTGAAGAATTTACAGATGAGAGGACACTGGTCAGTTATGACATATTTGGAAATAAACAAATGAAAATTAAAGTTCTAGAAGTTTCAGATGAAAACCCACCATCAAAATGGAAGTTTGGAGATCGTGTTAAAGTAAGCAAAATACTTGTCACAATAAAACACCTAACCTCACAAGAAATTGAGGAAGGTGAATTTGACATTGAGGCAATAGAGCGAGAATTGGCTGAAAAACGACATTATACATCAACAAACAGATGGATACCTACAACGGATATCAAAATTGGATACGTTGTAGGTTCAAGACATACAACACTAATTAGTGATGCATCGGCTTTGGATTACATAGTATTCTAACTTGATAAAATTGATGCATCAAACATATTTCAACTAAAAACCTTTAAGGAACTGAATTTGAAATCTGAAATATGATTACAAAGATGATAAAAATCAACGGTACTGAATTTAAACTCACATTAACTGATCAGGTAATTAGTCATGTAAATAATCTCAAAAATCTGTATAATGCTGCATATGAAGATCCGGAGAGTTTTGAGGAAGTAAGTGCTGAGATTTCAAGTACTATTAATGAAATTGCAACTGCTGTAGAACCAGAAGCATCAGACAGTGACCTTGATGGATTGATTCAAGAGATCATAAAAGTTGTAGATAGTAAAGCAGCTGAAATAGAGCAGGAATTAGAAGGGAACCCAGACAAACCTACTGCAAAAAAATATAAATCAAAAAAACAAAAATCAAAAAAATAGAACCATTTGACCTGAAAATCAGAAAAATTTGAAGTATTAGTTATATTGTAAATAGCTTATCAAAAGACATGACAAGTGGTTGTGAGTGTGGAATATGTGATCATCCAACAGAAGAAGAATGTGTTAAAAAAGAATGCAAGTGTTGTTTAAATTTTCATGAAAGATCAGGTTCCAAAAGAAAGTAAATCATTAATTTCATTATAAATTAATCATGTTTGTGGCAGCTACATTTTTTTGCTATATGACGAGAGCAGCCAATGAAATAATGATCCTTACAACCGCATAAAATACATTGCTTTTCTTTGTTTTTCATAATTCTATAATTTTTCTACCATGTATTCTATATTATCCATTAATCTCTTATCTGCCAAGGATTCAATAATTTTCAATCTCATATTTTTTAATCGATTAGAATCTTCAGAGTATAAAGGAGCCATAGTTTCTATCTCTTTTTCAAAAGAATAATTCTCCAAATAATGCTCAAATTTAGATTTTAAATCTGAAAAATCAGTTGATTGAAATTTTTCAGTATCAATTCTGTTAATTAGTACCTGAAAAAAACCATTGATCTTCAAGATTTCCTTTTTAATAATAGATAAATCACCTGGTTTGTCTTCAAGTTTTGTAAGTGTATTATGAGCAACTATGATCTTTTCTAAGATGCTTTTCAAATATTCATGATATGTTACCATAATTAACTTTAGATTGTTGTAATCTAATCTAAAAGTTTATGAAAACAATTCTTAGTTTGATGGGATTTTACTCTTAACTTTAAATTATCACTGGTTCCGCTAACTGACAATGCAAGATGACGCTTATCTCAAGTGTATTGATATTCATTGTGGACTGGAATATCCAATCAAAAGTACTAATGTTCAATGTGAAAAAGGTCATCTATTAGACGTAAAATACAAAAATAAACCCTCAGATAGTCTAAAAGAGGTATTTTATCAGAG
>JANPCQ010000231.1:0-2119 GCA_031431055.1 Nitrosarchaeum sp. | reverse complement strand
TTACTCGTTAATTCCGCATTAAATATATTAGATTCCTATATGTACAGAAAGAGACTGTGATGGGCAACATGCCTAAAATCCAGAACAGTAACTCCAGTTCTAACGGCAATTGCCAAACTTCCGTCACAGTCAATTACCCTTAAAAAAATGAAACCTTCACGATATATGCCAAAAATTGGAACCTTTGATGGATCAGGGTTTTGGAAAAATGCTTATGCTCATCAACGTGGCAAGTTACTAAAAATGGTAAATGTGCCTGATGACCAAATAACTATCTTGGTTAATAAAAAATACATTGAACTTCCTGCGGCTCTAAAATATGAAATTGAGACAAGTGGTATTGATAAAAAAGTTCTAATATAAAATTTCGAAATTCATTTTAACAAGGTAATTTAGGAATTCTTATGTCTTATGTAACTTATGATGATTTTGCAAAATTAGATATTCGTGTGGCAAAAATTATTTCAACTGAACCCATCCCAGGCAAAACCAGAATTATAAAAGGAATTATTGATCTTGGTAATGAAAAAAGAAACGTGATAATTGGTGGTGCACAATATTACAAACCAGAAGACATTATTGGAAAAACTGTAATTGTTATTGCAAATCTAGAGCCAAAAACAATGGCAGGTGTAGAATCAAATGCAATGCTTTTAGCAGCTGATGTTGATGATAAACCGTTTTGGTTAACTGTAAATGAAGATGTTCCATTAGGAAGCCCAATAAAGTAATCTGAAAATAAATTCAATCTATGATTAATCGTAGCTCATTAGGTTTTTTTCTTCTAGTAGTGCATGCAAGTTGTTTACTGATCTATACACATCTGGTTCTTTTTTAGCACCAGTGCATACAAGTTTTCCAGAAGAAAATAACAAAATTACTGTTTTTGGATCTAGCATTCGGTGAATTAATCCTGGAAATTGTTCTGGTTCATACATACTTCTTGGTAAAGTTCTTGCGGCTTGTTCAAGATGGATTTTACCACCAAGATTAATTGATGCCACTATATTTTGAATTTCAACTGTTGCATCTTTTTTTACTTTGATTCCCCCTTTTCGAAGTTTTTGTACTACTGTTTTTACTGCCTTTCTTGCCATTTCTTCAGATTTTGATCCTGTACACACCATTTTTCCTGAGGTGAAAATCAAAGTTGCTGTTTTTGGACTCTTTAGTCTAAAGACTAGTCCTGGAAATTGGTCAGGATGGTATTCTACATCTGGGAATGTTCTTGTAATTTCGTTTAGGTCCATTTTCTGATCAACTGAGGCAGATGCTACAACATTTTCCACGCTTACAATAGGCTTTGTTTGTGGCATATTCCGGTTTTTTCTACCTTTCCTATAATAAAAGCACTCGCCATTTTTTTTACCCTCCAGTAGACTATTTTTACAATTTCTACTTTGAGTTGGGTTTTCATTATTTTTTTGATTATACGAATGATTTAATTTGGATTCCATTAACTTTGATTTTATTGGATTTTACAAATATCGATTTTGATCAATTGTTTGGATTAAATGATGACACTAATCCAATTATGATGTTAATCTGGATTGTTCCAATTATTATTTTTGTCTTTTATGGACAGAGAATTCAATTATCAATTACATCTGGAGAAATAAAAAAAGGAATCAAAAAACTAGAAGAATATAAAACTCAATCCCGAACTGAACTAATTAATTATATTAAAAAAAATATGAATCCTAAAGATGATCCGACTAAAAAAATTGACCGCTTTTTAGATTATTTTACTATAATGCCAGTTGACATGGACCCAAATGGAATAGTTTCCAAAGTCAGACATATTGTAAGGGCGCGAGAAGATTATTCCAGAGACCATGTAAAGTCATTGTCTCCTCAAACAAGTGATTTAGAATTAACCAAAATTCAAACCCTGCTTGAAATTGCCACTTCTTTGCAAATGATTTACAAAGTAATCAATCACATATACTTGACTGCAAAAAAACAAAATAACTATCCATTAATTTTACCACTTCAAATGATTTTGCCTTTTATATTAGAAGAAGCAGAAGCCATGCACAAAGCCATTCCTGCTTTTAAAATGGGTCAGCCTATATGTGATGGGATAGGGCCTATGGTTGTAGGTAAAATGATGCTTGAT
>JANPCQ010000230.1:0-2366 GCA_031431055.1 Nitrosarchaeum sp. | reverse complement strand
GGTTCATCGTAATTAAAATTATTTATTTTATCATAATATGAGGTAACAGATAAATCATAAGATTTGCCTCCAGTGGAAACTACTTGATTAAAAATATCTCCAACACTAAGCCAAGAATCAAATTGTGGAGCGTCAGATTGAGCAAATATATTTCTGTCATGATCTATTCCAAAAATTTCTATTTCAAAGTGGTACAATCCTGCATCAAGTAAAATTGGAGCTTTGACCGTGATTTTATCATTTATTGAAGTCCATCCATCTAGATATGGTTCTTGATCACCATACACAATAACCTTATTCACATCTAGATCTTCAGATTGAATTTTAATGGTTAAATTACCAGAATGTGTATGAAACAAATTTCTCATTAAAAGTTTTCCGTCTTTGTCAACCGTTACAAAAAATGATGTGTGCTTAATTGTTTCTCCTGTTTTGGCATCAAAAAGACGTAATTCTAAAAATTTATCACCAACTGTATCTTTGGTAAGAATTGGCGGGCTGATTTTGATAAACAAGCTAGCATCTCTATCACCTACACTTGCAGGAGGAAGATTTTCTTGTGTAAATCCATCGCCATAAACATATGAAGGAATTTGTGAAATTATCAATAGAGATATAGAAAAAATTAAAATTTTAGAATTATTCATAATCATAGTTTCAGTTTGGACATATATGACTTGACAATTTAAAAATATCTCATTATTTATCTTGTGGATAGACTTGTGGTTTGATTATACTGAGAGAAATTGCATGATCATCTATCATAGAACCAACTCCTAGTGAGACATTTTTTATCCTAATCTCTATTTTATCAAATTCATTTTCAGAAATATCATATGTTAAAGATAAAATTTCCTTTATTTTTCTTTCCGTATCAGATATCACATTTAGTTTTGACTCCAGTGTAACATCCAATGTAGTTTTCATCATGTGTTTGGGAATTTTACCAGTTTCATCATTAATTATATAAAATGATATTTTTTCAAGAATAACTTCATGTGGTAATGTATCTAAGGCATTTGCAGTAAAGAAAACTTGAACGTCTAACAAGTTTATGTCCTCGAAAGAATACTGAATTGCAGTATTTGGATTAGCAGGATTATAACTTTGTGGGATTGTAACAAACACAAATCCTTCTACATGAGAAGTGCTATTTTCTAAGCCTATTACTTTTTTAATGTCTCTACAATCAAGTCCTGTTGATTTTTGATGATCTAGTGTCATTAAAGTTGAATGAGATGTTAGTCCATCATTTACAGATACAGTCCATAAGAAAGAAATTTTAGATAATTGTTTGTTAGTAATACTGATATCAGTATTATAATGACCTGGTCGTAATGGGCCATTATCATCTATAATAGAACCGCATACAAATTTTGCTACATATGTTATGTCCTTATTACTATAATCAGAAGTTGTTTTATCTTCTGCAAAAACTGCATCTAGATAGATTGGAGAAATAGCTAGAAAGCTAAAGATGAAAATGAGAATTACATAATTGTAAATAGAAAAACGATTCAAGATGTAATGTAAGATGATTGTTTGGTTATTAATCTCTGTTACTATTGTATAAAAATGAAATTAAATAGTTGTTTTAGATTTGATAAACGTGTAATTTTTATTCATGGTCTCAAAAAAGAGAATTTGTGAGATTTCTAATTGCATTACTCTTAATTCCATTATTAATTACTCCAGCATTTGCTCAAACAAATTCACAGACTTTACCAACAGAGAAAGGAACACTAGATGTTAAATTATCATATGATAAAATTATCCTAGGACAACAAACTGATTTAAATATTGATTTTATCAATCCTCAAACAAAAAAAATCCAAGAGCATATTGATTATATAATAACAGTTTCAAAAGATGGTGAATCTGTATTTGGACCAATACCACTTACTCATACTTCAATAGGTTCAGTAAAAATTCCAGTTCCATTTATTGATGAAGGGGTTTATTCTGTAGAATTTGGAATTGAGGGAATATTATTTCAACCAATTCCTTTGGAAAAGGTTTCATTTGATGTTGCAGTTGGAGAATCTTATGCTCAACCTACACCAATTCCTGAAGATAATAATAGTGGTTGTCTAATTGCTACTGCAGCATTTGGTTCAGAGTTATCTCCCCAAGTACAACAACTCAGAGAATTAAGAGATAATCAATTACTACATACAGAATCAGGAAAATTATTTATGAGTTCATTTAATGATTTCTACTATTCGTTTAGTCCAACTATAGCAGACTGGGAAAGAGAGCAACCAATTTTCAAAGAATTTGTTAAAATAATACTAACGCCAATGCTGACATCACTATCTATACTAAATCATGTCAATATTGACTCAGAACAAGAAATGTTAGGTTAT
>JANPCQ010000229.1:0-23203 GCA_031431055.1 Nitrosarchaeum sp. | reverse complement strand
CTGAGGAATAATTCCTACAGTTAATCCTCAGGATGATGCGTCATTTGCAAATGAATTTTGTGATATTGTAATTCCAAGCGGAATGGGGCTAACAAGGGATTTTCTAACTGCACTATCTGCTGACGGTATCATCATAGTTGGTGGTGGCTCTGGAACTTTATCTGAAATATGTGCTGCATACATGCACAAAAAACCCATGGTTGCAATCAGAAATACAGGTGGAACAGCTGATAGATTCATCGATGGATATGTGGATCATAGAAAAAATATCAAAATTATTGGAGTCGATTCTCCAAAAGATGCTGTAAAGAAAATTCTTGAATTACTGCATAGAAACTAGCAATGGGTCTGGTTCGTAAAACTTACCCTGTTTTGATGCTAGTTGTTTTAACTCGTTTACGATATTTTTAATTCCTATTTCTTTTGCTGTATCAAATAATGGCTTTTTTAATCCAAGACCTAGATGTGCAGCCTTTTCAATCTCTTCAATGTCACTGGCTTTGTTTGTAACAAGCCAAGCTGCATTGTTTAAAATATTTGCAACAAGTTGAATTGGATTGCATTTATCTGCCAACTCTTCTGATAATGGAACGCGTTCATATTTTTCATCTGAATATTTGTAAAACCCTTCACCTGATTTTTGCCCAAGTTTTTTTGCATCAAACATTTTTCCAATTGTTGGGTGTGGTAAAATTACTTTTTTATCACGTAAATGCATCTCTATTGTTGCCTTGTGTATTACATCCATTCCTGTAAAATCAGCTAGCTCAAAAATTCCCATTGGGAATCCAAGTTTGAATTTCACTGCAGAATCAATTTCAGTCATAGTTGCCCCCGTTCTGTCCATCATGTAGCATGCTTCGTGGACCATTGGAATGAATAATCTGTTAATGATGAATCCTGGAACATCTCTTCTACATAGGACGGATTCTTTTTTTACTGATGTTACATATTCTTGAGTTAAATCAACTACCTCTTGTGATGTTTTCTCGCCAGGAATCACTTCTACTAGTTTCATTAGTTGTGGTGGATTGAAAAAATGAATCCCGATAAATTTTTCTGGACGTGATATTGTATTTGCAATCTCTGTAATTGGTAATGTGCTTGTATTTGATGCAAAAATAACGTCTTTACCTGCAACTGCATCTAATTCCGCATAAACTTTTTTCTTTAACTCCATAATTTCTGGAACCACCTCAATTACAAGTTGTGCATCTTTTACAGCCTCTGCAAGATTGACTATTGGTGTGATTCTTGAATAAATTGAATCTGCTTCTTGCTGTGAAATTTTTTCTTTAGTTACTAATTTATCTAAACTCCATTTTATTTTCTCCATTGCTTTATCTAAAAACCCCTGCTCAATGTCTCTGAGAACTACGTTGTACCCTGCAGTAGCTGAAACTTGTGCAATTCCATGTCCCATTATGCCCGATCCTAGTACTGTGATGTTTTTTAGATTCATCAGATTCTAAAAAACCTCGTATCCTTTATAATGTATTTCAAAAATTTACTAGATTATGGGTCTATTCAAACGAAAAGACAAAGACAATGAAACTAAATGTACTGTGTGTGGTTTGGAATTACATGATTCAGAACGTCTCAAAAGACACACAAAAAAGGCACACGGGAATATACCTGAAAAAAAACTTGATCCAAATTCTGGCTCAGGCGGTACGTGGTAATTGTGGAATTAACTTTCAGTCGGAAAATGATATACAATAATTGAACCATAGCAGTTAATATTTTGATTATATGTTAAAATTATGTGGATTGTATTTTTTGTAAAATAGTTTCTGGCCAAATTCCAGCTAGACTCATCAAAGAAACCATACACTCTATAGCATTTTTAGATGCATTTCCACTTGCTAAAGGCCATACTCTAGTAATTCCAAAAAATCATCATGTAAAAATTCAAGACATGAGTGATGAAGAAAACTCTGACTTGTTTTCACTAGTCCACAAAGTTCTTCCAAAAATAGACAAACTAACCGGTGCAACACTTGTTGCAATTCATAATGGAAAAGAAGCAGGACAAGAAATCCCACATGTTCATGTGCATCTAGTTCCTCGTACTGCTGATGATTCGGCAGGTGCAATTCACAGCATGTTTAATTCTGTAACGTTTTCTGATTCAGAGATTGAAGAAATTTATAATAAATTGAAATAACTTTCAATAGGGAAATAATCTCTCTTTTGTATCTATATTTTCTACAATTATTGCTTTAGTGGGGCAAGTCTCAGCGGCATTCATTATTTTGTTTATTCCTGCACCTTTTGGATTTATGACTGATGACTTTGGATTTGTTTTTGTATTTTTATTTACTGAAAAAACATCTGGCGCAATTATTTCACAACTACAGCATCCTATGCACAAACTTTTATCCACATCTACAAATAGATTGGGTTGCTTTTTAGGCTCTTTTGCTTTTTCATATTCACCATTTCTTCCATCTGAGCGCACACGTGCATTGTATTCTTCCCAGAATCTTTTTTCATATTCACTCCAAAAAGTAGGGTCCTCTTCTTCAAATTCACGTGTATATTTACTCCAGTCTTGCTCTGGTATGTTTTCTCCTGATGGTGCACCCCATTGAGATTTTTTTTCAAAATTAGTTTTGTTGTTTGGCTCTGTGAATTTTTGTTTTGATTCATCTATATTTTGGTTAAAATTTTTCTTCAAGTGATTGTATGCTTCTGTAATCTTTTTGAATTCATTGCCTTCTTTTTCACTAGTGTTTTTATCAGGATGAAACTCTAGGGCTAATTTTCTATATGCTATTTTTATCTCATCCCATGATGATTCTGATTTTACATTCAATGCTCTGAGGGCTTGATATGTATTCACTACTACTAGGAATTTCTCATATGTTAAAAACAATTACACAAGACTTGGCTTTGGTTTATTCTAAAATAATCTCATCTTCTGGTTTCCATGCAGGTTCTACGATGCACAAAAATCGCAGATTTGTCAATCCAGTGTTTTCTATGTATTGCTCTGACATTGGTGGAACATAAACTGAGTCATCTTTTTTTAATTGATATGGTTCCTCATTTATTCTCAAAACTGCATTCCCTTCTAAAACATAGTAAATCTCAGATGATTGTATCTTGTGTAGTAGGGATTTTTTCCCTGGTTCTAATGTAAATTGCGCTAGACTGTAATTGATTCCATTTAGTGTGTTATGTGGATGAAAGTATTGTTTTATCTTCGTTCCTTCGTTTCCTGAAATTGTTTCTACTTCGGAGCTTTTTCTAACTGACATTTTGGAAAATCATATCTTTTTTGTGACATTTGTCTTAAAGTCTGATTCATACCATATTGTTTTGTATTCTGAATTTTTAGATGGTAAAATATTGATTGCAATATGTGAGAATGTCTTTTTGTTTGATGAGCCATGTGTATGTAGTGTGTTAGATGAAATGTACACAATATCCCCTTCTTTGAGGCTAATTTTTTCAGTTCTCTTGATTTTAAAATTTGTCTTGTTTGTGCCGTATTTTCTAAATGTTTCAAGGCTGCCGATTCCTTTGGTAACTAGTAAAATTTGATTGCCACTGTGCAAATGCATTTTTGTTTTTGCACCATTTTCAAAGTAAACGTGATAGATGTCTTGTTCTTTTGATTTTATTTTAGATGAAATATCTTTCATGTGTACTTTGTTGGTAAACCAATCTAGATTGATCTTTCTTTTATCTCCTGCTGCATAGATATTTGATTTTCCCATTCTAGTCATTAATGATGTGTACAATTTCATCTGTTGTATTATGTTTTTCCAAACTTGTCTTATGAAATAACTCTAGAGTTTCACTAGTTTTCTGAACTGGTCGTTGCTGTGTAGTTTTTCAAATGATTTTTCTTCTTTGGCCCATGTCCTAATTGTTTTAGGATTCAAATTTACTGCTTTTTTTAACAACTCTAATGATTCTGGAAATTCCTCCAACGCTGATTTGCTTCTTGATTTTGCATATATGACATTTACATTGTCTTTGTGGTTTGCAAGTATCTGGTCAAAAATTTCTATTGCTTTTTTATGATTTTCCAACTCTGCTAGTTCTATTCCTATGTGAAATAATGCATCCATGTGACTAGGATGTTTTTTGTGAACATTTTCAAAACAATTCAGTGCTTCCTCATGTCTTTTTAGTTTTCCCAAAACAATTCCTTTGTAAAATTGTGCATTTGGTTTTCTAGGTTCTATGCTTATTGCTTTGTCAAGGTAATTCAGTGCATCTTCATGATCTTGTAATTTATCAAGCAAAACACCTTTGTTAAAATATGACGGTCCATATTTTGGGTCTGCCTTGATTGCCATATCGTAGCACTCTGATGCGCCTTGTATATTTCCCATTTCTGCCATTGCAATTCCTTTGTTGTTAATTGCAGATGCATCTTTGGAGTTTATTTCTAACAACAAATCAAAACATGTTATTGCATCACTATACTTTTTGATTTGATTTAGTGCCAGTCCTTTATTGTATAATGCTGATGTATTCTTAGAATCTTGTTTCAGTACTTTGCTAAATAATACGATTGCCACTTTGGGTTGATTTTTTTCTATCAGTGACATTGCCTGATACATCAAATCTTCCGAATCTTCTTTTAAACCAAACAAGCCCATGATTCATTACAAAATGCTATGGGTAATGAAAGTTTAGTTTCTTTAATTTTGTATCTTCAGTAAATCTGAGAATTATTGCTGAAAATTCTCAGACGATATAATCATCTTCTTTATGTCATCTTTAGTGTGTGCATTAGATATGGCACCTAGTTTTCCAGGCAAAAAGAATATTCCGTCTTGTGCAATCATCTTAAAGTGATATTTGTAGAGTAATTTACTATCACATTTTGCAGCTTGGGCTGAATTTACCACCTCTGTTATTCCATCTTTTGCAAAATGTGTCATAAATAGCGACCCTTGACCAGTAATGACTACTTTATCTCCAAACACTTTACCTAGCTCATCTCTTGCAAATTTTCCTAAAGAATTAATCTTTGGATAGATGATGTTTTTTGATTTTTTTAATTCTGTCAATGTTGCAAACCCTGAAGTCATTGACATGGGGTTTGCAGAAAATGTTCCTCCTCCTATATATGATCTTTCTGATTTTCTCTTTCCTGTGGTATCAGCATGTTTCATGATCTCTTTTTTACCACACATTACACCAATTGGCATTCCTCCCCCGACAATTTTTCCCAATGTTATAATGTCTGGATCAAGTTTCATGGTAGGATACAAGCATCCGAATCTAAATCTGAATCCAGTTACAATTTCATCTAGTATGAATAGTGATTTATTTTTGTGAACAAATTCTTGTATTCCTTTAAGATATTCTGGTGTTGCTGGGATACATCCACCACCACCTAACACTGGCTCGATTATTATTCCTGCCAAATCACTTGAAACTTTTTTGAGAATCTCAAGTGATCTCTCTAAATCATTAAATGGCATTGAGATTATTTTTTCCTCATTTACAACCCCACTGCTTTCTGATTCTGTAAATGGCCAGTTTACACTCTTTAGTAAGTCTGTTGTGTATCCATGCCATCCTCCATCTATCTTTGCAATAATTTTTTTACCCGTTACAGAACGTGCAAGCCTCACTGCATACATTGTAGCTTCAGTACCTGATGTGACATAGCGAATCTTCTCTGCCACTGGTACTGCCTTTGAAATTAAATCCGATAACTTGATAGTTTGCTCATTTACTGTGCCATACATCCAACTTTTTTCAATCTGTTTTTTCAGTGAATCTTTGACTTGTTTTGGACCGTGTCCTAAAATTAAACTCCAATGACCCATCCAATAATCTGTATACTTGTTATCATCTATATCCACCAAATTTTTTCCTGATGATGATTTTACAATAAATGGATATGGTTCAAAAAATCGTATGTTGTGACTTACACCATTTACATGAAATTTTGATGATGTTAAAAATAACTTTGCAGATTTTTTTGTCTTTTTTTTGTAATCTGAAATAACACTCATTTTATTTTTCTATTTACTACAAAATTGAGTGATTATTTAATCAATGATCGCCATTTTTAGCCATGGTTTATATGTATTTGAAAAGTTTGACCTTCTGCATACGTAAAGCAATAGGCGGCGCTTGTGATGAAAGTATGGTAATGCACCATTTTATGATTCATAGGCCTCCATTTACGCATACAAAATGAGGATCTGATCAACTGATCAAATCTGAAATGTGAAGATTATGTGCATCCGTCAATTCCAATTTAGTACATTGTGTACTTCAATAATCAAGTAAAAACAGAATCCGGTTGATCCTGCCGGACCTGACTGCTATCGGATTGATACTAAGCCATGCGAGTCATTGTAGCAATACAAGGCAGACGGCTCAGTAACGCGTAGTCAATCTACCCTATGGACGGGAATAACCTCGGGAAACTGAGAATAATGCCCGATAGAACATTATGCCTGGAATGGTTTATGTTTCAAATGATTTATCGCCATAGGATGGGACTGCGGCCTATCAGTTTGTTGGTGAGGTAATGGCCCACCAAGACTATTACAGGTACGGGCTCTGAGAGGAGTGGCCCGGAGATGGGTACTGAGACACGGACCCAGGCCCTATGGGGCGCAGCAGGCGAGAAAACTTTGCAATGTGCGAAAGCACGACAAGGTTAATCCGAGTGGTTTCTGCTAAAGAAACCTTTTGTCAGTCCTAGAAACACTAACGAATAAGGGGTGGGCAAGTTCTGGTGTCAGCCGCCGCGGTAAAACCAGCACCTCAAGTGGTCAGGATGATTATTGGGCCTAAAGCATCCGTAGCCCGTTTTGTAAGTTTTCGGTTAAATCCATGCGCTTAACGTATGGGCTGCCGGGAATACTGCATAACTAGGAAGTGGGAGAGGTAGACGGTACTCGGTAGGAAGGGGTAAAATCCTTTGATCTATTGATGACCACCTGTGGCGAAGGCGGTCTACCAGAACACGTTCGACGGTGAGGGATGAAAGCTGGGGGAGCAAACCGGATTAGATACCCGGGTAGTCCCAGCTGTAAACTATGCAAACTCAGTGATGCATTGGCTTGTGGCCAATGCAGTGCTGCAGGGAAGCCGTTAAGTTTGCCGCCTGGGAAGTACGTACGCAAGTATGAAACTTAAAGGAATTGGCGGGGGAGCACCACAAGGGGTGAAGCCTGCGGTTCAATTGGAGTCAACGCCAGAAATCTTACCCGGAGAGACAGCAGAATGAAGGTCAAGCTGAAGACTTTACCAGACAAGCTGAGAGGTGGTGCATGGCCGTCGCCAGCTCGTGCCGTGAGATGTCCTGTTAAGTCAGGTAACGAGCGAGATCCCTGCCTCTAGTTGCCACCATTACTCTCAGGAGTAGTGGGGCGAATTAGCGGGACCGCCGCAGTTAATGCGGAGGAAGGAGGGGGCCACGGCAGGTCAGTATGCCCCGAAACTCTGGGGCCACACGCGGGCTGCAATGGTAGTGACAATTGGTTCCGAATCCGAAAGGAGGAGGTAATCCTCAAACGCTACCACAGTTATGACTGAGGGCTGCAACTCGCCCTCACGAATATGGAATCCCTAGTAACTGCGTGTCATTATCGCGCGGTGAATACGTCCCTGCTCCTTGCACACACCGCCCGTCGTTTCATTGAAGTTTGCTTTTAGCGAGGTGACGTCTGATTGGCGTTATCGAACTTGAGGTAAGTGACAAGGGAAAAGTCGTAACAAGGTGACCGTAGGGGAACCTGCGGTCGGATCACCTCCTTAGACAAGTGAATGTGCCGGGTGCACATAATCTTCACAACAATCATCGATGCAATGCATCACGAAAGTGATGTATGAAGGATGTAGCAGGTTCCTCTTACCGGAGGACTTGCAATGATCGTCGTGCATAGTCGTGTAATATGTGGCTGAATTTGCCGGTGTAAAGACGCCAATAGATGGATTGCTAGGCTTGAGGAGAGACGAAGGACGTGGCAAGCTGCGATAAGCTCGGGGTAGGCGCACGCATCCTATGATCCCGAGATGTCCGAATGAGAATCTTACACATAGTGTATTCCGTTACAATGGTGATGGAAGTCGAACCGTGGGAATTGAAGCATCTTAGTACCACGTGGAAAAGAAATCAATTGAGATTTCCCAAGTAGAGGCGATCGAAAAGGAAAGAGCCCAAACTGAATCCTTCGGGAGATGTGGTGTTTTGGTATGATAATATGGAATCCTGGAACACAGCTGAAATGATCTGAAAAGTTCTGGCATAGAGGGTGATACCCCCTTAAGCGAAGTGGAAATGGTCCTATTCATACCCGAGTAGTTGTCCTTGGTAGTGGGCAATGAATATGGGTGAAAGTAGCATCCGAGGCTAAATATCTCTCAAGACCGATAGTGTACTAGTACCGTGAGGGAAAGCTGAAAAGTACCCCGGAAGGGGGATGAAAAGTGCATGAAACCTATTGGTTACAGACGTGCGTGGCATGAAAGGTGATTTTTTCAAACTAGAGGTTCTAGCAATAGAACTGAAGGTTTGATGTTTTAATCATCAGTGTCACGCGTTCCGTCTCGAAACACGGGCCAGGGAGCTAACTGTCATGGCAAGCTTAAACCTTTAATGGTGAAGGCGAAGGGAAACCGAGTTCTCGCAACTTCGCAAGAAGTGAGGAGAAGCGTGTGAAAGTGCGTTGAGTCATGGCAGCTAGGCTAGAAGCCAGACGATCTATTCCTGAGCTAGATGAAGGCGGGCGAAAGCCCGCTGGAGGTCTTAAGACGTTCTGACGTGCAAATCGTTGTTGTGACTTGGGAATAGGGGTCAAAAACCAATCTAGTCTGGCGATCGCTAGTTCCAACCGAAGCGTCTCGCAGGGCGTGCTTTGTGGAGATAGTGTTTCCGGTAGAGCACTGATAGGGGGGCGCGGGGAAGAAATTCCTCACCCTCCATTCAAACTCCGAACGGATACACATCGTAGAAGCAAGGACACGGGTTCATGTGGCGTAAGGCTCATGACCGAAAGGGGTTTAACCCAAACTGAAGTTAAGGTCCCCAAATTTTTGCTAAGTGTCAAGCCAAAGAGCGTGTTCTCGCCAAGACAGCAGGGAGGTATGCTCAGAAGCAGCAATCCTTTAAAAAGTGTGTAACAACTTACCTGCCGAGGGGGGATGCCTCAAAAATGGACGGGGCTAAAGCAAAGTACCGATACTTTAGATAATTATCAGTAGATGATTCATGGTAGGTTGGCGTAGTGATTGGGTCGAAGCAGGGCGGTGACGTCCTGTGGACCGATTTCTATTGCAGATCCTGGTGGCAGTAACAGCATAGTATAGTGAGAATCTATACCACCGCAAGCGCAAGGGTTTCCAGGCAATGCGTTATCAGCCTGGAGGTAGTCGATCCTAAGGTTTGCCTCAACAGAGTAAATCGAATGGGAAACTGGTTAATATTCCAGTACCTTGCACAGAGCGTTTGAGCTATATGGTTAGCTTTCGGATAAGGGGTGTACAACTATCGTTGTATCTAACTGTTCAAGGATTAGGGAGTGTCGTAATGACGAGAACTAATCCGAGGCAGGAGTGGCTCCGCGTTAGCGGAGTTTTCTTGATTCCAAGAGACCATGAAAGACTGTGTAGTTAGTAATGTGCAAGCTCGTACCGAGAACCGACACAGGTGCGCTAGCTTAGTAAGCTAAGGTGCTACGAGTATACCGTATGGCGAGGGAATTCGGCAAATTAGTCCTGTAGCTTAGGTATAAGGGATGCCTGCGGTCTTCATGAGGAATGGGGATCGCAGGTTACAATGACAAGGGGGTTCCGACTGTTTAATAAAAACACAGGCGACTGCTAGTCCGAAAGGATTTGTATAGTCGCTGAATCCTGGCCGGTGCCGGTACCTAAAACTTGGGTTCAACCGAGCTAAGGGCCGGTTAACGCCGGGAGTAACTCTGACTCTCTTAAGGTAGCCAAATGCCTTGTCGGGTAAGTTCCGACGCGCATGAATGGAACAACGAGAGCCCCACTGTCCCCGCCTACAACTCGGTGAAGCCACATAAGGAGGACGAACAGTCCTTCATCTTCCATCGGGGAGAGAAGACCCCGTGGAGTTTTACTGCAGCTTGTGCTTGTGGTATAGTAAAAATTGCACAGGGTATCTGGGAGCTATGCTTAACGTTCTCCGGGATGTTAAGAAGCAACGATGTAACACCAGACTCTTTTTGCAGTACCACTTATCCAGAGAAGACTGGAAACACGTGCAGGTGGGCAGTTCGGCTGGGGCGGCACCCCTTTGAAAAGATATCAAAGGGGCCCAAAGTTTAGTTCAAACGGGGCAGAAATCCGTTGAAGAGGGCAAAGCCAAAAACTAGACTGAATGGATTTCCAAACGCACGGAATTCATAGACGAAAGTCTGGCTTAGCGATCCATCGTGTGCCCACTATTGGGGCCCGGTGGTGACAGAAAAATTACCCCAGGGATAACAGGCTCGTCGCGGGCGAGAGCTCCTATCGACCCCGCGGTTTGGTACCTCGATGTCGGCTTTTCCTATCCTGGTCCTGCAGCAGGGGCCAAGGGTGAGGCTGCTCGCCTATTAAAAGGGAACATGAGCTGGGTTTAGACCGTCGTGAGACAGGTCGGTCTCTGCCTGATGGAAGCGTGGATGTCTGAGGGGAAGTTGCTCCGAGTACGAGAGGAACAGAGCAGCGTGGCCACTGGTTTACCGGTTGTCTGATAAGGCAGGCCGGGCAGCTAAGCCATTTGGGCTAAGTGCTGAAAGCATCTAAGCACGAATCCCATCCCGAGACAAGACATCCTTTCGTAAGATGAAGGTCGGCAGCAGAAGACTGCGTTGATAGGAAGGTGGTGTAGATCACAAGCTTCGGCGAGTGGTGAGCCAGCCTTTACTAACAGACCAACACACCGGTTCAGCCACTTACATAGAGACTATGCACGATGAATTCATTTTTGAATTCATCAAGTGGAAACAAATACACGACATGTACGATGATTTTATTTTTAATCATTCTTAGCTAATGCTATGCATTTTGTTTTGATGATTTTATTTTTAATCTCTCCTAGCGAATGCTATACACGACATTAAGAAAATAATTTTTAGCGCCTAATATTGGATAGATTCTATCATAAATCTTAAATTACACTCTTTTCCCATATTGTTTGTGAGTAATAATTTCAGTTTGTTTTTGTTATTTTCTGTACTTGTTACAGGATTAATGATTAGTCCTGCATATGCACAAGAACCTCCAGTAAATGCAACTGATACTATGACTGAATCAAACTCTACAGCAACTGGAGATGAATCAATGATAATTGAAGATGAAGTAACAATCACTGAAGCTGAAATTATACCAACTATCCCTTCACCACTTAAACAAATCAAAGAAGGCACTATGCCTGAAAGTGTAATATGTAAAGAAGGTCTAGGACTTGTTTTCAAACTTAACGGACAACCAGCATGTGTTAAAACAACAAGCATTGAAAAATTGACTGTTTGGGGTTGGATTCGATAATTTTATCTGTCTTATTCCTAAAATTTTAATTACATAATTCTATTACTAACTCTAATTTCAAATCTTGGATGGTGTTTTATTTTTCAAATTCTATGTCTTTTTCTAGTTCTTTAGCTAGTCCAATCCACCATTTTGTGTTCTCAGACATTTCTTAAAATAAAAAGATTCAGAGTTGGTAATAGATCTGCTGGTTAATTCTGTAAAACAATTGTATAACAAAATATGACAAAATTTAGTCTTTTTTATATCTGATATTTTCATTATTTTCTTCTGAGGTTTTTATTTTTATTATGAGTGTGTCTCCTATTTTATTGAAAATTCTTTGGCGATTTTCATTTGTAAAAACCCATCCTAATATCACATCTAATGGTAAAAGAAATGTTTTACCAAAACTACTAATCATGACTCCTTTCCAATCAGGTGGTTTTCCATGCATATCTGTTATTTTCAAATTTAGAATTTTTTTTCCAATTGTCTGGCCTTTTTTATATTCTAAAATTGTCCAATATGCAAAAAAGATGATGCTAGTTGGAATGAATGTTGTTTCTGCTAAAATCCATTTTTCGCTTAATTCATAGTTGATTGTCCCAAAAACTGAAGAAACCAGTAATATTGAAATTGTTGAAATAATGCAAAAATCAATTAACCACGCAAAAAACCTATCACTCCATTTTGCAATCACTATCTCTGAAAACTTTGAATCTGGCTCACTCATATTCTAACTATTGTGTTCAAATTAATAAAATATCTCCAAGTGGTAAACATGACACAGAGCTAATCTTTAGTTAGCGCTGATTACAACACAGTCAATTTATCACTGATATACTATGTAATATTATGAAAGCAAAATTTGCATCCCCTTGTATATCATGCGGGGATAAAATCCAATTAGGTAAAGAAATTGCCAAAAATAAAGACGACAAATGGGTTCATAAGCACTGCGTTGAGGATGCTGAAGGACTACCCTAGAAATTAATAAGATCTATTTTCAACTTTATTTGAAAATCTTTTTGATCTTAATTAATCCCCTTGATGTCTTTTTCTGGACTATTAGAAAAAATGAGAAAGATATTGTAAATCTCTACAATTCTCTTTCCCCAATAATGCAACTTGCAACAGGTGGGTCAATGCTGAATTTTGGTTATTGGCTGGAAAATACAACTGAACCTATCTCTGCCCAGGAAAATCTATGTTCATACTTTGGTAAATTGGCAGAACTGGAAAATGCAAAAAATGTTGTTGATGTTGGAAGTGGGTTATCTGCGCCAGCAATTTTTTGGAGAAATAATTATGAAAAATTAAATCTATTTTGTGTAAACATTAATCATGATCAATTATCTTTTTCAGGCCCTCAAAAAAATATTGAATTTCTCAACTCAACTTCTACAAAATTACCATTTTCTGATAACTCTGTAGATCGTGTGTTGGCATTAGAATCTTCACAACATTTCAAACCTCTGAAAGATTTTATTTCAGAATCAAAACGAATTTTAAAATCAGATGGAATATTGACTTTGGCATTACCTGTAACTCTTCCAAGCGCTTCTTTTGCAAAATTAGGGATTCTGAAATTTACTTGGTCCTCGGAGCATTATGGTTTAGAACATGTAAGGAAACTTGTGATGTCTGGTGGATTTACAATTCACGATGAAAAATTAATCGGAAAAAATGTCTATACTCCATTGGCAAATTACTATATCAAAAATCGTGCCGAATTAAAAAAATCTATATTGCAAAGATATCCAAAATATGTAGAAAAGATACTCTACATGTCTATTCTTAAAATGAAAAAGGCGTCTGAACAAAAAATCATTGACTATGTTGTTCTAAAATGTAGGATCTAAATTATACACGTATTATTCCTTGTTCCAGTAAATTTTCTGTTGCATTTAGATATTCAGATTCTGAAATTAAATTATCAATTAACCACATTGTAGTTGTCTTAAACCATTTTGGTATGACAAGTTCATGTGCTATGTATTTTTTCTCAAAAATATTGGTGTCTGTTAATTTTGTTTTCCACCATTTGGTAACAATGTCTGTTTCTATGTGGTTATATGAAAACACAAGTCCTGTTTCTTTATCTATAATCACTGTATCTTGTTTGTTTGAATTTTGTGCAATCCACACATGATACAGGTTATTCTTGAATTCATATGTTGTATCTCCTGTTATTTTTAAATCTGTACTGATCATGTCTCCCAAACTAATTGGTGTTAAAAATATGAATTTATTTATTACACAACATTTCTTATTTGTTGAAATTGTGCCCTGATTGTTAATGTTAATACTATCCATTTCTTTCCCGTCTCTTGAAATTTTTTCTGTTTTCAATAAAATTTCATTATCATTAATTGAATCCACCGTATATCTATCTGTAATCTCTTGACCGTATTTGCTAGTATGTGAATATTCCATGAAATCTGATTTCATCACACACAGTTTATTTTCATTGCAATTTCTATCAGTACTATTCAAAGATGGATTTAGAATTTGAGCCTCTAACATTATTCTTATTCCATATGCAAATCGTGAATCCGTAATTTCCCCCCGCATCCACATTGCTGCATCTTTTTTTATCCATTCTGGCATAGTGTCATAATTTTTCAAGTGTCTTTCTTTAATGTATTTTGCATCTCCGAGATACTTTTCAATCTCTGCAATTAATACAAAATCTCTTCCTGTGTGTTTACTATCCCAAGCTATGTGATTATACAAAATTACACATGCTCTAATATTTGGAAGTCTTTGATGTTGTTCTGCAAGATTTTCTACTCCCAGGAAAATATACTCGTCATAAAAAAACTCACAAAATTTTAGAATGTCTTTTGTTGTTTTTACCTCAAAACCTGGGTCATGTGCAAATGCACTAGGTGCCCCAATCACTCCGACTACTCCTATTATTAGGAGCATCAATATTGGCAATCTCATTGAGATCTATTTCTATTTTTTTCCTTATTAATTACTTGTAGAAATTCTCTTAACTTGATGACCAATGTGGAATTTCAATTCCAAACATGATTCCAATAAATTTGATAAATATTGTATTATTGGCTAAGTTTTTATTTTTGATGTATTGACTGTACTCCGTTGTCTGCTCAAAATAACACCGCCCTTTACAATGAAAAATGTTCACAGATTCTCAAAGAATCTGAAATTAGATTTGCAGGAATTGTAGATAAAGATGGAAAGTTAATAGCTGGTGGTTTTAAAGAAGGGCTTGTACCTCACGAGGGAGATGAAACTAGATTACACTCATTTTTGGAGTTTGTATCAAAAGCTTCTATTAGAAAAGAATACGATGAAAGCTTGGGTCCAATTAATTATCTTGCAGCAAGACGAGACAAGGCAGTACTGGTGAGTTTTCCATTTCCAATTACTCAAATTATTCTTTTGATCTCTGCAGAGCCTTCTGCTAATATTGAAAATTTGGCTAAGAAGGTAGTTAAAATTTTTACCAACGTTATTTAGAATTACTCACTATCTGGCAAATTCTTTAATATGTCATAATTTTTTGTTCTTGCGTTGTATAGGCCATTTCTAATTTTATTTTCAATTTTACTTGTATCTGGTAATTTCATTTCCGTGTTTGGGTCTGTCCAAAATTTTTCTACAGATAAATCCATATATCATGACGGTGATACACTCAAAATTTCAGGTACTGTAAACTATGATGCTACAATTCCTTCTGTAATACTACAAATAATTGCCCCTGGTGGAACTGGTCTTGCTGGAATTGCAAATATATTGCCAAAATCTGATGGTTCCTTTTCTACTACGTTTCATGTGGGTGGTCCTACGTGGTCTGAATATGGTACATATACAATTAAAATATCATATGGTGGAAATCTTGAAAAAACATTTTTCTATCAAAAATCATCTGTAAATTCAGATGATTCATCTATTGGTGCTGATAATCCAAATAAATTATTTATTAAAAACCCTAAAATGCAAATACCTGGTTTTCCTTCTCTAGATAACTCTCCACAATATTACATTGATAGATACAACAATGAATCAAACTACAAGTCTTGGTTTAACTCTCAATTTCCTGATTATCTAATACAAGATGTTGTTGGATACAAACCAACACATGTGCAAAACTTTCCTTCTCTAGATCACTCTCCACAATATTACATTGATAGATACAACAATGAATCTAGCTACAAGTCTTGGTTTGACTCTCAATTTCCTGAACAATCCATCTATGACATATTGGGTTTTTCAACTTACATTCCTGACTGGATTAAGACATATGCTGAATTGTGGGCCATAGGTGATATGTCTGATTCTGAATTTATTTTAGGATTGGATTTTATGTTAGAACACCACATAATTGTAATTCCAAATTTACAGTATTCTGAAGAAAATTCGGTATCTAGTATTCCAAATTGGATACGTAACAATGCTGATTGGTGGGCAAATGATTTGATTTCACAACAAGAATTTGTAAATTCTTTAGAATATCTAATTGAAGAACAAATCATTGAAATTAACTAGTTAATTGGAAAACCATCTTTGAGATCTCATTACTATTGATCAAATAGTTTTAATTTGATAAAATTATTATTAAAATCATGAAAGCAACATTTGGTGCAGGATGTTTTTGGCATGTTGAAGACTTGCTTCGTAAAACCAAAGGTGTGAAATCAACACAAGTAGGTTACATTGGAGGCAAATTAACACATCCAACTTATGAAGAAGTCTGTACTGATACAACTGGTCATGCCGAAGCAGTACAAGTAGAATATGACCCAAATGAGATCTCTTATGATGAATTACTCAAAGTATTTTGGAGTAATCATGATCCTACATCGCTAAATCGACAAGGACCTGACGTTGGGAATCAATATCGTTCTGCAATATTTTTTCATGATGAAGAACAAAAAAAAATTGCCCATAAATCCAAAGAAGAACTAGAAAAATCAGGAAAATTTCAGAACCATGTTGTAACTGAAATTGTCCCAGCTCCTGAATTTTACAAAGCTGAAGAATACCATCAAAAATATTTTCAGAAACACGGACTATCTTAAAATCGTTTTATCATGGCCTGGAATTGTGCTGATTTTTATCTATTCAATCTGTTTTCTCTTTAGATCTAAAAAAACATGATCTCTCTTATCATATGCGTAAAAATTTAGAAAATCAATAAAAACAACTGATCGATAATAGTAACTAGACTTAACTAGCTAAATAATTGACGCTAAAATGGTGCAAGAAAATTTTATTCAAGTGGATGGAAATAAAATTCGTTATCTCGAGTCTGGAGACTCTAAAGATATTCTAGTGCTAGTTCATGGATTGGGTGCATCTGCTGAAAGATGGAATAATGTGATTCCTAATTTTGCAAAACATTATCATGTGATAGTCCCTGATTTGATTGGATTTGGTTACAGTGATAAGCCCATCATTGATTATACACCTGATTTCTTTTCAACGTTTCTTGGAAAATTTTTTGATGCATTAGGTATCAAACACCCAAATGTAATTGGTTCTTCTTTAGGTGGTCAAATAGCTGCAGAATATGCATCTGCACATCCTAATAATATAGAAAAATTAATTCTTGTATCTCCTTCAGGCGTAATGAAGAAATCCACTCCGGCATTAGATGCTTACATAATGGCTGCATTATATCCAAATGAACAAAGTGCTAAAAATGCATTTGAGATGATGGAATCTTCTGGTAATCAAGTTGATGATGGAATTGTTCGTGGATTTGTTGAACGAATGCAATTACCAAATGCAAAATTGGCCTTCATGTCTACAGTTTTGGGACTCAAAAATTCAGAAGTCATTACAACTAAACTACATACCATTAATAGTCCCACTCTGATAATTTGGGGTTCCAAAGATCCAGTGATTCCAATTCAGCATGCAGAAAGTTTTGCATCTTCTATCAAAGATTGTCGGTTTTATAGAATGGATGGCTGCGGTCATACTCCATATGTACAAGATCCTGACACATTTTCATCTATAGTTTTAGAATTTCTTTCACGTTGTTAGCTTTACTTATATACCAATTAGTTCCTACAATTACCAATGAGCGGTAATTATAACCAATTTAATCCTTCAGAGATGTTCAAAGATTGGATTCAAAAAAATGGTCGTGCACAAGCTGAATTTATGAAAAACTTTGGCTTGTTGATGACAAACCAGAATACTCAAACATTCAATCCTTTAGAAACTCTAAAAGAAGTATCTGATAGTACAAGAAATACTCAGTCTGATTTAATGAAGAATATGTCTTCTATGCAAAACAAAAGCATGGAAACAATGTTTCAGATTGGTCAAATGCTCCCATCTTTTATGAATTGGGGTGCTTACAAAACAACTGTCAGTAGTAATGGCAGAATTTCTATTCCAGAGGCAGAACGTAATGCACTTGGATTAGGAGAAGGCGACTTGGTTCAAGTTATAGTACTTCCAATCGCAAAAAAATCAAAAAATAAGGAGGTGAAACAATGAGTACAAACGAACAGACACCAGAAACTAAAGATATGTTTTCAGTTTATCAGGAAAACGTAGACAAGATATTCTCTGGTATTAGACATTCAGTACCACAGTATCATCAGTCAATTACTAACGTTCAGCAAGAATACCTACAAGCATATGAAAATATTGTTGATTCAACAATCACACTACAAAAAGAATATGCAAAGAAAGCAGGTATTGCAACTAACATTCCACAAACAACCCTCAAAGTAATTCATGATACTACAGAAGAATTTGTTAAAGCAGCTTCAGTACAAAACCAAATAACCCTTGCAACAATTGATACAACACAACAAAATATCAAAACATTCAATGACAACGCAAAATCATTTGCTGATCTAAACAGAAATATTCTACAGTCCTGGATCTCCGCATTCACCACAAAGAACAACTAGTGGTAAAATTTTATTTTTTTTTATTTTATGATCTTTCTGCAAGCCATTTCCCTAACTCTGGGAGTACTTTGGTTTGAGATAATGAACTAGCAATCATTCCCACGTGACCTGTTGGATACATCTTTAATGTTTTATCTTCACTTCCAACTGCATAATGAAGAGGCATGCTACATTCTGGCGATACCAAATGGTCTCCAACTGCAATTTGCGTGAATAATGGCATGTCTATTTTTTTCAAATCTATGTGGCTTCCGCCAACATACATTTTATTCTGAATTAGCAAGTTATCTTGATAGATGTCTTTGATCCATTGTCTGAAAAGTGCACCTGGTATTGGGGGTGTATCGCCCAGCCATTTTTCCACTCTTAGGAAATTATCCACGAATTTTTTATTCTCAATGTTTTTGAAAAAATTCACGTATTTTTCAATTCCTTGCTCGAATGGTTTTAGTACTGAAAAGCAGTAATACATGAATTCAGGAGGCATGTTTCCTATGATTTCCACCATTTTATCTACGTCCATGTGTTTGGCCAGATTACTAATTACTGTGGTATCTCGCCATCCGTCAATTACCGGCGCTGTAGCAATATAGTTTTTCACACTTTCTGGATGCAATGTTGTATATGCTGTTGCTATTGTAGCTCCAGTACAATATCCTTGCAATGATATCTTTTCTGTAGATGATTCATCTTTGATAAATTCCACACTATTATCTAAATATCCATTAACATAATCATCAAAATCTAAATACTTGTCCATACTGGTTGGACTTCCCCAATCTAGCATGTATACATCAAATCCTTGTAGTAGTAAATTTCTGACCCAACTTTTTTCTGGCTGTAGATCCAAAATATGATATCTGTTAATTAATGCATAGGAAATCAATAATGGTGTTTTGTGTTGTTTCTCTGTAAGCGACCTATAATGTAATAGTCTTGTTTTGTCTATTTCTTGTACTATGTCATGTGGTGTTACCTCCATACTAATTTCATCTGGGGCTGAAACAAATTTAGGTGCATTAATAATATTTTTGCCAAATTTTATCATCTCTTCTATGAGTTTAGGATCAAATTTGGTTTCACTTTTCATTTTTTACACCTGTTTCATTTTTTGTCTCTTTTTTCTTTTTTAATTCAATTTCTAATTTTGTCACTCTTTTTTTCAGAGCATGCATTTCTTTATACACTTCATCGATTTCTTCCTTGCTTGGCAAGTTTGCTGACTGTAAAATCACATTTGAAATATTATTCCAATGTTTTGTAAGTTCAAGCTCTTTTGAGACTAGCTTTCCATAATTTTCTCCAAACTTTTCTGAATCAAATAATTCTGTAAAATCATTATCAAAAATATCTATCCATATTCTCTTAAATGACTCCATCTGTTCTGTGTCATGTGGCACATTAGGTGCTTTCAGATTAACTTTCTTTTGTGCTTCACTCCAAGTTTCTGATAACTGCTTATAGTATTGTGTTACAAATTTGTTAAATTCCATTAAATTCTCATTAATCTGGATTAATTCAGTTGAGATTTTCTTTGAATTTGTTGCAAATGCTCGCATAGGGCCTATTGAAGTCAATGCTTGTGGTTTGCTTGCCATTAGATGGATAATATCGGTCCAGAATAAGGAAAGATGTTTGTAATAATCTGTAATGTCTTTTGGAGATTGTGATTCCACGGCTTACTATCCTCACAGATCTCAATAAATAGATCGCTTGTTTAATTAGACAAATGGCTAATGTTGAAGACCTAGAAAAATTATGCCAAAAAATCACAGCTCTAGACCCAAATATGAGATCTTGTCGAATTATCAATAGTCGTGGACATCTTGTTGCCGGTGGTATGAAGCAAGGATTACTATCATTGGAAGCCCAAAAACAAGATGAAATGATGTTCATGGAACTGGCACTTAGAGTTCGTATGAGACATGAATTTGATAAAGAGTTTGGTGAAGTTCATTTTTCAATGTCTTATAGAGATAAGGTCATTGTGATGAGTTTTCCTTTGGCAAATGATGATGTTTTGCTAGTCTCTTCTGAAAAAGAAGTAGATTTTAGTAAAATCGCTTTTAAAATTCTTAAACTTATTGCACCACTCAAAAAATCTGTTTTGGGAACTTTTTGATTCATGACGCAACTTCATTCTAGTAAAATATGTAATGATCATAAGAACTGATTCTTTAAATTTTACTCTGTAATTTTTTTAAACCACTGAAATTATCTGACACATTTAATTTTCTAATCTGTTTCCATACATTGAGGGTGTTTTCCACCATGTCTATCTTTATAATCTTTAATCAAATCACTTGTGATTTGCTCGTAAGATATAGTTTGCATGTATCTTACTCTTGTAGCTCTTGAGATGCACGAATCTTTTTCTTTGTCTTGAATACTTGTTTTGATATTTTCAGAACCACCGATGAATAAAATTTTCATAGATGCATGCATCATATACACTCCTGCAGATTGTGGTATTTTTGAAATAGTTCCCTCGTTAAAGTCTAGCCAATCTGACCATGTATTTTCATTGTTTGGCATTTTTTCCTCATTAGTTTTGAAGCATTTTTCTCAAACCGGCACATCTATTTCTAATTGTTACCTCTGTAACTCCAGATGCAATTGAAATCTCTTTTTGTGATTTTACTTCACCCGTACTAATACATGCCAAATATAGTGCCGCTGCTGCTATTCCCATAGGATCTTTTCCTGCAACCATTCCTATTTTTTTTGCCTGTTCTAGTATTACTACTGCTTTTCGTTTACTTTTTTCGCTTAATTCTGCAATGCTTGCAATTCTTGATACTCCTTTCACGGGATCTACTACTGGCATTTTTAATTCTAATTCTCTAAAAATTAATCTATAGCATCTTGCAACATCTTTTCTTCTAATGTTAATCCCATTGGCAACATCATCCAAAGTTCTAGGTGTTTCAGTATTTCTACATGAAGCATAAAGACATGCTGCAACTAAACCTTGAATAGAGCGGCCTCTTACAAGTTTTTTCTCCATGGCTTTTCGGTAAATATATGCAGCTTTTTCAACTACTGCATCTGTTAGTGCAAGTTTATCTTTTAATTTGTCCATTTCATTTAGTGCTTGTCTTAGATTTCTATCTGCAGAAGAGTGTGCTTGTGTTCTGCTGTCCCAAGTTCTTAATCTCTCAATTGAACTCTTCATTGATGACGTGAGTGGTTTTCCAGTAGAATCTTTGTTGGCAGCACCAATTACTGTTGATAATCCCATATCATGCATTGTCAATGATGTTCCAGCACCTACTCTAGTTCTGTTTGTATCATCATTTGCAAAAGAACGCCATTCTGCACCTGTCTCTGAAATTTTATCTGAAACTACAAAACCACATCTTCCACAAAACAATTCTCCTGTGGTTTCATCTGTTACCATTTTTTTATCCCCACATGAAGGACATTTTGGCCCGGAGACCATGGGACTTTTAAGCATAATAATTCCAGATTACATAATTAGCTTATTATTGATTTTACCTAATTTCTGCAGGTTAATTAGGTGTAGGTTAAGCTAATGCTCATTCTGATTCTATAAAATTAGAATAATGCTAAATAATCGGACATGACTATTTTATTTTTAATTTAAAAAATTATCCTAACAGACAATATGCATAACTTGGTTTTAACGAAGTATACATTATGTTATTTGGATCAGACACATGTTCAAGTCCTATTGAATGACCCAACTCATGTGTCATTATTTTTTCAACAGTTTTCACATCATACAGCTGAAATATTCCATCACAGTTATAATCGCCTAATGTAACTTCGACTACTCCCTTTCCCAAATGTGCATGCCCAAGTACACCTTGCCCTATGTCTCGTACTACCCATGTAACCCATACAGTTGCTTCATGTTTTTGATTAGTAATTTCAAATTCCATTCTGGCTTTTTGTCCGTTGGTGCTTAATTCTTGGTTTTCCCAAAACAAAAATGAATTTTGCAATGTACTGACATGATCTAATGGTAGTCCTGTTGGTTGTTCATTTACAAAAACCTTGTAATGAATAACATATGTTCCATTTATGATTTCGTATGTGGGGTCTGGAAAGTTACTTGATGCTGTTTTTACCTCCTCTTCAAAATTCCATTTTATGTAATCTCTGAGGAATTTTTTTATTACATCTTGACTCGGATTTGGGTCTTCTATGTATCTTTTTTCATCTGCAACATTTTTTGAAATACTGTGTAGGTATTTTCCAAACAAATAAAATTCATAATCTTTTTCTTTTTGAATCTCGTCTTGTGATTTTTTAATATTTACAATTATAATTCCTTTTTCTATCATGTATTGGATGCCTGAAACAAACTCTTGATCATTTATCGTATTTTCTGCCCACCAAGACGCATTATTTCGTATCCAATCTGGTATTTCATCCTCCATTTCTGATTTTATTTCTATTAGTGGAATTTGTATGATTTTATTTTCTATCATAAATAATAATGCTGAAACAAACTCTGAATCTTTGATTTGCCCTTCTGACCACCATTTTGCAATTGATTTGATCCAATCTGGAATTACTATCTCTTTTTTTACTAGATCCACTGGTTTTTCTGTTGGAATGTATGGATATTTTGCAATCACCTTGTCTGTAAATTCTTTATAGTTGTTGATCACAACACTGTCTGATTTTTTCTTGACTGCTTTTTCAAAATAGTACTTGGCTTCCTGATACTCTCCCAAATTTCCAAATCCGATACCCATTCCAGTAAGTGCCGTAACGTCATCTGGTTGATATTGAAGGATCTTGACAAACTCTTTTAGTGATTTTTCATGATACCCTGAATTACTTAGGGCAAT
>JANPCQ010000228.1:0-3864 GCA_031431055.1 Nitrosarchaeum sp. | reverse complement strand
ATCTAGATTTCTGGATCTTATAAAGTTATTATTGTAAAAATTACAAAAAATAGTCTAAATTTTACCTTTTTTGTAAAGCATCTCTGCTAACAAAACAGCACCTTTTGCTGATCCCATTTTTTTATTATGTGAGAATAACACATACTTTAAACCATGATCAAACAATTCTTCTTTCTCAACTCTTCCAATTGTTGTCGTCATGCCATCACCCACACTACGTTCCATTCTTGGTTGAGGTCGTGTTGGATCTTCATGAAATGCATAATATTTTTCAGGAGATGATGGAAGACCAGATATGGTACTTTCTTTATTGGCATCATCATAGACTTGTTTTGCAATTTGTGAGTCTATTTCTTTTTCAGTTTCTACAAAAACTGATTCTGTATGACCGTCAATTACTGGAACTCTGGTACACGTACAACTTACTCTAATATTTGCATCTTCAATTTTTCCATTCTTTAGTTTACCAAGAATCTTTCTAGTTTCAATTCTTACTTTTTCTTCCTCTTTTGCAATATATGGTATTATATTATCAGTAATGTTCATTGCAGAAACACCAGGAGTACGACCCGCACCAGATATTGCTTGCATTGAAGTCATCATCACCTTTTTTGCACCGTATTTTTCATAAAGTGGTTTTAAAGTAATTACCAAACCTGTAGTAGTACAATTTGGGAGTGGTGCAACCCAACCCTTCCAATTTCTATTTTTCTTTTGTATATCTAATAATTCTGATTGTTCATCATTGATTCCAGGAATTAGAATAGGTACGTCTTCTTCATAACGATAAGCAGAGCTAGTTGAAATTACTGGTAGTTCTGCTGCAATCTTGGTCTCAATGTCTCTGGCCGCATTTGATTCAACTGCAGAGAATACTAAATCTAATTGTGACAAATCTAATTCATCAGTATTTTTTACAATCATCTCTTTAATGTACTCTGGAATTTGACCATCGACTTCCCAAGATATTATTCCACTATTGGGATCTTTAATGGCGTCAAGATATTTTTTTCCAGCAGAGCGCTCAGATGCTGCAATCTGTGTAACTTCAAACCAAGGATGATTATTTAGTGATTGTACAAATTCTTGTCCTACAGAACCTGTAACCCCTACAATCGCCACTCGCTTCTTGTCCATGATCTAAAAAATCTTTTATTCAATTAATAATCGTTTTCTGAATTTGACCAAAACATACTATATCAGCACAGGTTATTTCAAATTATGAGGATAAATCCAAACATATCTGTACATAAGCGAATTTCTCATGGGGGACCTTTCTCAATAACACATCCAAGTCCTGATATTTTGGATTTTAGCTCAAACATCAATCCTATGGGCACTTCGGCATTAGTGCGTAAAACCATAAAAAATCAGTTAGATACAATCCAAATCTATCCTGATTCAGAATCTACTCAACTTAGAAAAAATCTTCAACACTATACCAAAATACCATATTCTCAAATTGTGGTAGGAAATGGCGCCACAGAAATCATCTATAATTTCTGTCAAGCCTTTTTATCAAATAAAACACCCGTTTTGATTCCAATTCCGACCTTTGGTGAATATGAGTCTGCAGCAAAACTCAGCGGTACCAAAGTTTCATTTTTTAAAACAATGAATTTAGAAAAAGACGTTGATGACTTTATTTTCAAGCTTCCAAATAACGGTTGTATCTTTATTTGTAATCCAAATAATCCAACAGGTAATCTAATTTCCAAAAAAACTTTACAAAAGATAATCTTATCAGCAAATAAAAAGAAAACTTTGGTGTTCATTGATGAATGCTTTATTGAATTAGTACCAGATCATGACGAATCAATTATTAAATTCATAAAAAAATATAACAATTTATTCATTTTACGCTCTTTAACAAAATCATTTGCTCTAGCTGGTCTACGAATTGGTTATGGTATAAGTTCAAAACAAATGATTTCTGTTTTAAATAAAATCAAAATTCCTTGGAATGTTTCAGGATTAGCACAACAAGCAGCATCTGCTGCTCTTTTGCATTCATTTTATTTAACCAAAGTAAAAAAAATGATTAAAAAAGAATCATTTTATTTAATTAATTCTATTTCTAAACTAAAAAATTTTCAATGTAATGCTACTTCGACAAATTTTATTTTAATAAAAACAAAAATGAAATCAAAAATATTACAAGAAAAATTACTTGAAAAGAAAATTCTAATTCGTGATTGTAGCACAATTCGCGGCTTAAATAATAATTACATTCGGGTTGCTGTAAAGACAAGACAAGAAAATGAAAAATTAATCAAAGCTTTGGAGAAATTATGAAATCATTAATGATTCAAGGCACATCCTCAGGATCTGGCAAAACAACACTAGTTGCAGCACTCTGTAGAATTTTTTCAGATAAGGGATTTTCAGTAGCACCGTTTAAATCTCAAAATATGTCAAATTACGCCTACAAAACAAAAGATTTTGAAATATCCCGAGCCCAAGCCATACAGGCAATAGCTGCTCGATGTGAAATCACTCCTGATCTAAATCCAATTCTTCTAAAACCACTTGGTAATTACTATAGTAATGTATACCTTAATGGAAAACTGTTCAAGAAAATGCATGCCACTGAATATTACCAAAAATTTGTAAAAACTCAAGGACTGAATATTGCTACAAAATCACTCAAAACCCTTCAAAAAAATTATGATCTTATTATTTTAGAAGGAGCTGGTTCACCAACTGAAATTAATTTAAAAAAATCTGACATAGCAAATATGAAAATGGCAGAAATAGCTAATTCTTCAGTATTATTAATTACTGATATCGATAGAGGAGGTTCATTTGCTAGTATTGTAGGCACTATGTCACTTTTAGATAAAAGACTTCAAAAACTAATCAAAGGTTTTGTTATCAATAAATTTCGAGGCGATATCAATATTCTTAAACCAGGTTTTAAAAAAATTAAAGAGATAACAAAACGTCCAGTATTAGGTACGATACCAATGATTGACTTTGATCTACCTGAAGAAGATTCATTGAGTGGTAAAGCAAAGAATATCACTTGGAATAAGAAAAATCTAGATAAAATAGAAAGTGAGATTGACAAGCTTAGTAAATTAGTAAATTCAAATTTGAATATTACAGAAATAGAGAGGATGATAAGTTGATAGTTGAATCAATACTAGTGGTATTTTTTGCACTTGTATTAGATTTTGCAGTGGGAGATCCTAGAAACAAGTTTCATCCAACCGCTTGGATAGGTTCTCTGATTGCAAAATTAACTCCACATACAAAACATTCATCAGCAAATTTAGAAAAACTTGGAGGTATTTTCATCATCTTGATTTCTAGTGGAATTGTTGTGTCTTTGCTTATCTTTCTAAATATTGGAATTAAATTAGTTACTATAGACTACATATACATTATAATTTCAATAATTGTAGGCGGTATATTGCTAAAGACAACTATAGCAATAAAAGGAATGGAAAGACACGCCCTTACTGTAGTAACTGCTCTAGAACAAAATGATATCTCTTCAGCCAGAGACAACTTATCCATGATTGTAAAGCGAAATACCAAGAATCTTGACAAAAATCATGTATTTTCAGGCGTGCTAGAGAGTATTAGTGAAAATACCGTTGATGGTATAACCGGACCTCTTTTCTACTTTGCAATTTTTGGTTTACCCGGAGCGTTTGTTTATCGAGTAATCAACACAGCAGATTCTATGATTGGATACAAGAAAGATATTTTCAAAAATGTTGTGTGGTTTGGAGCAAAATGTGACAAAATTCTAAATTACATTCCATCAAGACTAACAGGATTTATCATGATACTTAGTGCCATGATTCTTGGAAATAATTGGAGAAAATCTTATGAAATAATGATTCGCGATGGAAG
>JANPCQ010000227.1:0-10857 GCA_031431055.1 Nitrosarchaeum sp. | reverse complement strand
AGTGTTCCTCCACCAAAATCAAATACAAGAATTTTCATGTCTTCTTTTGTTTTATCTAATCCAAATGCCAAAGATGCAGCTGTTGGTTCGTTTATTATTCTTACAACATCAAGACCAGCAATAGTTCCGGCGTCTTTAGTTGCTTGACGTTGGTTATCATCAAAATATGCTGGAACAGTAATAACAGCTTTCTCAACTGGTTCACCTATGAATGCTTCAGCATCTTTTTTTATTTTTTGAAGAATAAACGCTGAAATTTGTTGAGGTTTGTAATTTTTATCTTGAATTTTAAAAGTATAATCAGTACCCATCTTTCTTTTTGCTGCAGCAATAGTACTGTCAGGATTGGTTACAGCTTGTCTTCTGGCAGGTTCACCTACCAAAAGCTCACCGGTTTTAGTAAATGCTACAACTGAGGGAAATGCCTTACCGCCTACTGTAGCACCCTCTGCTGCGGGAATAATAGTTGGTTTTCCACCCATTACTACTGCAGCCGCAGAATTGCTTGTTCCTAAATCTATTCCTATTATTTTAGCCATTTTATTTCATCCTTATTTTTTTGATATTTCTACCAGTGTCGGTCTAATAACTCTCTTATGAGAAATATATCCTTTCCTAAGTTCTTTTGTAATTGTATTATCATCTAGTTCAGAATCAGTAATAATGGATATCGCTTCATGAAAATTTGGATCAAAGATTTCACCTAATGCATCTATAGGAATTATGTTATATTTTACTAACAAAGAATCCATATTTTTCAAAATAGAATCCAATCCTTCTGTGTTGATCTTACTTTCTGTAAATACTTGTTTAGCTCGTATAAAATCATCATAAATTTTTAAAAAATCTAACATGAATTCATCAATTTTTGTATTTACACCTTTTTCAATATCAGATTGTGTTTTTCTATTTAGATTTTGATAATCTGCCAATACATACTTGATTTTTTCCTCATAATCTTGTATTTTTTGTTTTTCTTTTTCCAAAAGATTTTCTAATTGATCTACAGTTAGATTTTCAGCTACAGATTGTGTTAAATCATCGTGTGAGTAGTTGATTTGATTCTCAGAAATTACATTAACTGGAATTTCATCGTGATTATTTTCATCTGACAATTCAAACATAATGATCGATTAGCTAATTTATACTCTTATTGAATAATTTCGCACAGGGGATTAGCTTTAATTACAATAATATTGGTATCCTGTTTATTTTTTTCTATATTTTCAAAATCTATTTTTGAGCATGCTACAATAATGGTAGTTTTGTCACTATGGAATAAATCAAAATTTGGATGTTCGTAAGCTTCGACATCACCAATATAATCACGTAGTCTTGAAGTTAAATTCTGTAACATTTCAATTTTATCTCCACGCATTTCATGTTGATCAAGTGTCCATGATAAAGCAATTTTTGTTCTACTAGCTTTTAGATCATTTTTCTTTAATGTGGAACGAATTTCATCAATTAGTTTCTTGATATAACCATCAATTCCCTTAACACTTCCATTGATTAGATACATGAGTGTATTTGCACCTTCAAATGAGGAACCTAGTGCTTTAAGGTCAAATAGCCCACTAACCATGTTGTCTAAGAAAATTTCTTGAAAATCATCTGAAGAAAGATCATTTTTTGTAACATCATCTTGTACGTATCTGCAAACTTCTAGAATGCTACTAAGGCTAGAAAATCGAGACAGTACATTAATTGCATGAAAGTGTTCAGAAGAAGAAATAGCTACAAATTTCTTTTCTTTTTTTCCAGTTGTCAAAAGATCGGCCAATACAGAATCCTCTTTTCCATTAAAAGAACCAATGATCTTTGGTTGTTGATTAAGATCTTCCAAAGGATAGTAAAAGTAGGAAATTTGCTTTCCTACTTCAAGACCTGTTACATGTTCAAGTAGTGAAATGTTTTCATTATTACCACCAAAACCAGTTGGTAGTGTGTAAATTACAGCGCTATTTTTTTTTAAAGAAGTTGTAGCATCTTTGAATTTTGAATGAATTTCGGTTTTGATGTCTTGTCCTGTTTTTCTAATTCTTGGAGTAAAGAAGAGATATTGAGCTTTTGAAATGGCTACATCAATTGGTTCCATGGCCAATAATGGCTCATCTTCTTTTAGAGAAGATACATTTGGGTAAGTTTTAGCTATTTCTGCTTTTAGAGAAATTGCAGATGGTGTTGATTCATCAATGATGTATACATCTGCTCCCTTTATTGCCATTTGACATGCAATAGCATAACCTTCGGTACTAAGTCCATAAACAACAACTTTTGCTCCCCCCATTACACATAAGGCTGGTAATAGACTAAGAAAAACTTATTGAACTTACCATAATAATGGAAAATACTTGAAAATATGGATTGATATTCTAACTCCTAAGCAATTGTTGTTTTCTGAACCAATGATTGAAAAATTAAGGAAAAAACATAATGTTTTGTGTACCTCACGATCATATGATGAAGTCTCAAAACTTGCAAAAATTCGAAATTTTGACCTAGTTTGTGTCGGAAAACATGGAGGAAGTGAAAAATATGGCAAACTTGAGGCTAGTACAAACCGTATAAATGAATTGTCTTTGTTAATTGATAAGTTTTCTCCAGAATTGGCAATTAGTTTCTGTTCTCCTGAAGCAGCAAGAGTATCATTTGGGATGGGAATTAAACACATTGCATTTTGTGATTCACCACATGCTAAGGCAGTAATGAAGTTGACATTACCGTTAATTCAAAAATTATTAATACCGTGGATTATTCCCAAGAAAGAATTTTCAAAATATGGTATAGATACAAAAAATATTATTACATACAAAGCAATTGATGCATATGTCACAATAAAAAGAAGTGTAAATCAGAAAGACTCTTTACCATTTAAAAACAATCATAAGAAAAATATTCTGATTAGAGTAGAAGAAGAGCAAGCAGCATATACACAAAAATCAAGAATAATAATTCCAATAATAAAAGAAATCATAAATGAATTTGATGAAGAAAATATTGTCATTCTTGGAAGATATTCTGAACAAATTAAAAACTTAAGAAAATTATTTGGTAAAAAAATAAAAATTCTAAAGATGTCATTTGATGGAAAATATTTACTAAACAATACGCATGTTTTTCTAGGATCAGGTGGTACTATGACAGCAGAATCGGCTTTACTTGGGGTTCCAACTATTTCTTATAATGCAGTACCAAATATTGTTGAGAAGTATTTAGTAAGAAATAATCTTGTAAAAAGAGAAACAAATCCCAAAAAAATTAACAAAATTATCAAAAAATTCCTTGAATCATCTGATGATAGTTATAGAAAAAGAGCAAGAAAAATTTTAAACAATATGGAAGATCCTATTAAAAAATTAATCCAAGTCATTAGTGAATAATTATGAATTGATTTTAGGTCAGAAAGAAACGTAAATAAAAAGTTCATTAAGGGAATAATGTTGCTCTTTTTCATAGCCCTGTAGTGTAGCGGTCAAGCACAGGGGCCTTTGAAGCCCTTAACCCCAGTTCGAGTCTGGGCAGGGCTACCATATTTAAAAAAATAAACATCTACTGTAACACGAATATAATACCATGAATTTTCAGATTATAACAAATGACAGATATCATTTTAGGAATGGGAGAAGTAGGTTCTACATTATTTGAATTACTTGTTCAACGTGGTTTTAATTGTGTGGGAATAGACAGTGATAAATCAAAATGTAAAAACTATTCTGAAAATATTCCCATAAAGAATCCAGAATATCTACATGTTTGTCTTCCAGGCGAATTAAATGAATTTATAGAAATTACGACAAGTTGGATTAACAAAATTGATGATTTGCAAGTCGTTGTTATTCATTCTACTGTAAGACCGGGCACTACAAAAAATCTTCAAGATAAATTCGATTTACCTATATTATTTTCACCAGTACGTGGAGTACATAGAAGATTTTTAGACGATATAAAAAAATACACAAAATTTATCTCTACAGATAAAGCTGAAATTAGTCCTAAAATTAAATTAGAATTAGAGAAAAGATTCCAGAAAATACAATGGATGTCTACTACTAAAACTGCTGAATTGGCAAAAATTTTAGTAGATACAACGTATTATGGATGGCTAATCAATTATGCTCAGATTACAAAAATGATTTGTGGTAAAGAAAATATAGATTTTGATGAAATGTGGAAATTTGCAGATGAAATTCATGAAAATTTAGGAAATAGACCAAAAATGTATCCTGGAATAATAGAAGGTCATTGTGTTATACCAAATCTAAGTTTAGCAAAATATGATAATTTAGATATAATTAAAAAAATAAATGAATTGTACAAAAGTTTTAGCGATGTTAAATCCTAATAATTAAAAGTCTAATTTGGTAAGTAATTTTGTTGCAATTATAAAAAGTAATGATGCAATAGCAACTAAAACGCCCATCTCCATAATTACAAATTCTGTAATATTACCAAAAATGCCAGCACGTATCACATCAACCAAGTAAGTAAGAGGATTTAGGTAAAAAGCTGTTCTAAGAGGCTCTGGTGAACCTGAAGCTGGATAAAATGCAGTACTAACAAATGCAAGGAATAGAAAAACAGTGTTAATTATTACATTAAATCCCTCACTAGAACGCAATCTGGTAGAAATTATTGATGCAATTGAGCCAAACAAAACAGAACCAACGATAGCAGCAAAAATAATCACAGGAATGGTAATTGCAGTAAATTCAATTGATTCAAAAAATACAGGATAGCCAACAAGTGCAATCAAAGATGCACTTACTAATCCCACAATTCCAATAGTGCAAATATTACTCAAAATATAATCAGTTCGTGTAAATGGACCTGACATTATTTGCTCAAACATTCCATGTCTCCGATCATTCCAAATTATTATTCCTGAGATAAGAGTACTATTCATAATGTTAAATCCAATCATGCCAGATGCCAAAAATGCAGGGTAGTCAATGTTTTTGTTACCAAAAGGTACTTCCTCAATTAATGATGTGTAAGCATAACCAGCAACAAAAATGTAGATTAAAGGAAATACTACTTGCCAGATCAAAAATCCAGGATTAATTGATATTGTTAGATTTCTATTAACAAGTCTAATTATTGGATGCATTATCACTCACCATTTTTAAAAAGATTTCCTCAAGATTTGTAGGAACTGCAGAAAGATCCTCTATCTCAATTTGATTATCATTTAGAATTCGTAAAACTTGTAATAATATCAATTCGGATTGTTCTGAATGAATTACAATATTGGTTCCATTATCAAAATCAATTTTACAGTCAGCAATATCTGAAAGAAAAGCTGTTATTTTGTTTTGTTTTTCTAATAAATGAATTTTTATTGTTTTTTCTTTCCCAAATCTGTTTTTTAAAGCCTCAGGTGTATCTACAGTAAGAATTTTCCCTTTATCTATAATAGCTATTTCATCACAAAGATATTCAGCTTCGCTTAGAATATGTGTAGTATAAAATATTGTTAAACCTGTTTTTACTTTATTTTTTAAATAATCTAATAATTTTCTTCTGGCACTAGGATCTAATCCTACAGTTGGTTCATCTAAGAATAAAAGATCCATATCATGCATGAATTCACGAGCTACCTGGACTCTTCTTCTTTGACCAATGGATAGATCTTCATTTCTTTTCTTACGAATATCTACCAGATCAAAATCTTTTAGGAGCTCTTCCATTCTTTTTTTACGTTCAATTTTTGGAATATTCCACATCATACCATATTTATCAAGAGATTTTTCAACAGTTAATGTCGGTTCGTAGCTAGGCTGCTGTAAGACTACACCAATTTTATGACGAATTTGTAGAGGGTTTTCAATTGCATTTATTCCTAAAATTGTCAGAGAACCACTTGAGGGTGGAATTAATGTTGTTAGTAGTTTGATAGTAGTTGATTTTCCTGCACCGTTAGGACCTAAAAATCCAAAAACTTGGCCAGGTTTTATCGATAAAACAATATCATCGACTGCTTTTACAGATCCATATAATTTTGATAAATGTTCAACATTAATGCAGGACATGAAAAGAGTCCGATCTTCTTACTAATTTAGTTAATGAGATGAATCGCCATGTTATGGTAGGAATTATTTGAATAAACAAAAAAGCCATAATTTAGCGATCATCTGAGGATTATACATGCTACAAAATAGTACTGAAATTTTTATTAATAGAGCTAGTTAACAGACAATGAATTGTCTGAATTTGATATTCTTGTAGGTAAATTACTTGAGCAAAAACCAGAATTAACTAGAGATAATATTGAAGAACAAATTAAACATAAAAAAGAGAAAATTGGAGCAGGTTATCTAACAGATCAAGGAGCTCTGTTTTTGATTGCATCTGATTTTGGAATTTCTTTATCAGAACCATTAAAAGTTGAAATGAGTTTAAAGGATCTCTATGCAGGAGCAAAAGAAATCTCTTTAGAAACCAGAGTTCTTAATGTATCTCCTGCAAAACAATTTTCTCGCAAAGATGGTTCACCTTTTTATCTTAGGACCATGACTGTATACGATACAAATTCAACTGCCAGTGTAAAATTATGGGATGATAAAGCAAATCTACCTGTAATTGAAAATATCAAACCAGGAGATTTAATTAAAATTATCAAAGCGTATGTAAAATCAGATCTTAATGGATCCCCAACTATCAATATTGGTTCAGGTTCCAATATCGAAATAACAGATAACAAAAGTGAAATTCCAACTATAGACAAGATTACAAAAGATATCAGTGAGCTGCAAGAAGGGCAAAAAGATCTTGTGATTACAGGAATGATAGATGGTGTTGTAAGCAGTATGGAATTTACAAATTCACGAGGTCAGCCTGGAAAAGCACTAAGAATGAGGCTAAAAGGAAAAGATGGGACTACCATGAGGGTAGTTCTGTGGGGAAAAGATCAATCAGATATTCCGAATATGATTTCTCAAGGTGCCAAAGTAAGATTACTTGGTATCAATATAAAAAATGGTAAGCAAGGACTAGAAATTCATGGTAATGATTCAACAATAATTGAAATTGAAGGAGGTAAAGAAGCACAGCCTATAATTGTAAGAATCCTTTCAATTGTAACAACAGAGAACGGTAAGAAAATGATTTTGTGTATTGATAATAAAAAAAACACTTACAACATTACTGATTATTCAAATTCTACTAGTATTTGTAATGAAGGTGATGTTATTGAGTGCATGCCATCAAAAGTATATGGAAACTCTGTCACATTAGATAATAATTCATTTGTAAGAAAATTAGAAAATGATGAATCAATTCTATCATTAGCAAAGATAAGAACAAAGATCAATGAAGTCAAAGTAGATGGAAATTATTGTATTGAAGCTATAATACTTAAAATTCCAGAAAGACGAGAAATTCAAACTAAATCAGGAGAATCAATTCTATTATCAGAGATGTTTGTTGAAGACGATACTGGTCAAATTTGGGTTAAAGGATGGAGAAATCAAGCTAGACTAATAGACAAATGTGAATTGGGAGAAATAATTTCAATAACAGGAGTAAATGCAAAAGCAGGTTTAGAAGGAAGAATTGAATTATCCCTTACAGCATTCTCTAAAATCACAAAGAAAAATTAAGAATCCCAAAATCCCCTAGTTACAACATATTGTCTTTCTGCTTCGTATATTTGCTTAAAGAGATGTTCTTCATCTACCATATTTCGCAATATACGTGCTGCAGTATCAGCACCTACTCCATATCCAGACATAACAGTTATTGCAATTTTGCCAAAATTTTCTATTAAAGAAGAGACTTTCCAGGCTCGATCAAACTTGTGTTTTTCATCTACAGAAAGTTTTTTTCCTTCATATTTTTTACGTATTATTTTTGGAAGATCATAATCTGAATAAAAAGTGGCAGTAATTTGTCTTGCTTTACAATAAGGACAGATCAGTGTATTTTTTACCTCGTTTGTCTCCACTACTCGCTCCCATTTCCCACATCGTGCACAAATAAGACGATGTTTTGTCTTTGCCAATCTTGCTTTTACAAGATCAAGTATCCCCTTGTCAAGATTAGCGGGAGACGAATAATATTTTGTAGTATGATCTAAAATTGGTTCAGCTAATTTTGAGAATTTATCTATTTCTAGCCATTTAATTATAATTTCATTATCTCTAATTTTTTTAAGGATTTTATCAGTATTTTCAAGATCATATTTATCATGAAATAATTCACGTAGTGTTTCTTTGACAAGAGATGTTTTAGCATATCTTTCATATAAAAATCGGGCTGATTTTTTTTCATAAATTGCTCCTCTTCCAACAACTCCAAATTTTTTTGCAACACACCATGTTTTCCAATTTACATTATGAGTTCCTGCCAAAGAAGCAGTTACAATTGAATAAAGATCATAATCATCTTTTATAATTTCAAGGAAAAGTTTTTCAGAAATTCGTGATCTAGAAGATAAAACTATCCTATAACCATCAGAACGTGAATCAACCATGGAACCTAACATTGAAGATATCATTGAAGAAAGCAAAGTAGATAATGTTGAATTAATTTTTGTTCCAAAACAAGAATGTATTACTATTGAACCCTGTGAACGACTAGACTCTATAACAATATTTTTTTCATCTGGAATTTCATTAAAACTTAATTCTTCAATAGTTTTATTGATTAATTTCAATGATCCATTTTTTACTTTGCTACGAAATGCTCCAACTTTTTTTGCAGTATTATAATCAACAGGAATACTTTCTCCTTCCCAATAAGGAACAGTTATGCCCCCTCCCCTAAAGGGCTCAACATTTACTGAAAATGATTTTTCATCCACATTAAGTATTCTCCATTGAGACCCTTTTAGAATGAAAATATTGCCAGAATCTCCAAAATCACCTACAAATCTTTGATCCAATGTTCCAATGATTTTTTTTCCAACACTATCAAATACTTTGAATTTAAGAATATCAGGAATTGTAGAAAGATTTTCAAAGTAATATTTGAAAGAACGACCTTTTTTCCAGAAAGTCATTTTTGTTCTATCAAAGAAGATCAAATAGTTAGAATCAAGCAAATCTAAAACACCCAATAAATCATCTAGTTGTAAATTTCTAAATGGGTACGCATTGTTTATTATTTCTAATGCTGAATTCACAGAAATTTCTCCAAGTTGCATTGTCATTCCAACAAGATGATGTGCAAGTACATCTAGAGAACCTTCGTGAATTTTTTGCTCTTCTATGGAACCTTCTTTAACACGATCTAGTATTGCTCTTGCTTCAAATTCATCATCAGAATTATTTGTGATTATTAACCCCTTAGCAGAAGCATCTCTGTTATGTCTGCTACGTCCTATTCTTTGAATTAGTTTTGATACTTGTCTAGGAGAACCATAATGAATTACTAACTCTATTGAACCTATATCCAATCCTAATTCAAGTGAGGAAGTACAAACTACAATTCCACGTTTTCCTTCTCTTAATGTAAGCTCTGTATCCTCTCGCACCTCTTTTGATAATGATCCATGATGTAATTCTATATTGATAGTTGATTTTTCTTTTAGTATAGAAGCTAAAAATTCAGCCTCACCTCTAGTATTAGTAAAAAGAAGTATAGGAGAATCTAAATTTAATTCTAAAACATATTCAATTATTTTATCTGCAACATCTGAAATAGTTCCATTCACAAATTTGACTTCAACATCATAATTTCGAACAGAAATATCTCTAATAATTTGGCATTTTCTTTTAGTTCCTACCACAAATTTTCCAGCTTCTTTGAAATTACCAACAGTTGCAGATAATCCAATTTTTGTAAGATATAGTTTTGAATTAATCTGTAATCGCTCTATACTTAATGATAGTTGAGAACCTCTTTCACTAGCAAGTAATTCATGCACCTCATCAATAACAATCCACTCAAGTTCAGATAATGCATCTAACATCTTTATCTGTGTGAGAAGAATAACTAGGGTTTCAGGAGTTGTTATTAGAACATCTGGAGGATTTTCAGTAATTTTTCTTCTTGCAGTCTGAGTTGTATCACCATGTCGGATTTCAATTGAAAGATCATTATATTGTGCATATTTGGTAATCCTTCGAAACACATCTCGATTTAGTGCTCGTAAGGGAGTAATGTAAAGAACTTTAATTTTTCCGAGTTTTTTTGATTTCTTTACTAGTGAAAAAATTGGAATGACTGAGCATTCTGTTTTGCCGGAACCAGTTGGTGCAATTACCAGGCAGTCTTTTTTTTGTAAAATTATAGGCGAGGCTTTTTTCTGAATTTCGGTAAGATTAGTAAATCCAAAATGAGCAAACAGGGAATCAAGTATTGAATCAGGAAACTGATTCTTTTGTTGTATTTGATTGTGATCTTTCATAAACTATTACGCCAACTAGTCCAAGTGTAAATAAGACTATAGTAATTAGTGGAATTAAATCAAAAATTCCTGCCATTGCTAAACTTTATGATTGAAGGTTAAATATCTTCAGTATAATCAGATAATCCGGCAGCATCTATTTTATAAGAAAAATGAGTTTGATGAAGAAGCCATCTTATTTCTGCATGAAATTTTGAGGAAATTTTTGTAAGTTTAATTTTAATGTGCGTAAATAGATCAATCGCCGTTCTCATATTTTCCATTTCTGTACCTTCTATGTTTCTAATCATATTAGTAATAATAATAGGAATTTTTTTATTAATTGCAACTAATGATAAATTATGAACATATTTGATAAATAAGGAATTCTTTTCAAATGTTGTATTTTCTTTTGGATATTCAAAGGAAAATAAATCAGTAATGTTATCAATTACAATTAGAGAAAAATTTGAGACATTCATAATATCAATTAATTTGATTTGTTCAGAAGTATTAGTAATTCGTGA
>JANPCQ010000226.1:0-2052 GCA_031431055.1 Nitrosarchaeum sp. | reverse complement strand
ATTGATACATTGCTTTTTTGCAATTCTTTTAGATCTTCTTTATTCAAGTTTCCTGCATTAGTGTGTGGAAACAATCCATTCTCTATTGCTAATTCTGATGCATGAATCAAATATTCGGCAGTTGATTTGAATCCGTTTGTTTTTAGCCAATCTCTTGCCTCTTGATATCTTTGTTCAGGTTGCTCCCCTGTAACAAACAAGGCTTCTACACATCTGTATTTTATTGCAAGATTCAATAATTGTTTTATTTCTTGTTTTGACATTAAGGATATTTTTTCCTCGCCAGGTTCTGCCTTGTAAGTGCAGTACGAACATGTGTCTTTACATAAATTTACAATGTTGAAAAATGCTTTTTTTGAAAATGTAACTGAATTTTCTTTGAATTTTTTTCTCAATTTTTGAGCTGTTGAAAATAATTCATTAGGATTATTTTTTGAATTTTCATAGATTTGTATTATTTCGTCTCTGGAAATTATCTTGTTTTCTAAAACATTGTTTAAACTCTCAGAGTTTAACACAAGTTTGTTCAATAGTTGTGTTGCTTGCCTAGAAGTATTTATGCTTGTATTGCTTTAATTTCCATTTGGCCTTTCTTCTAAGGTAATTGTGATGTTAGTTGTTCTACCCTCTCTTAGAATCTCTAAACTCATTTCATCTCCAACAGACTTTGCTCTTTGCAGATGAATCAAAATATCGTCTATTTTTCTTACTTGTTTACCATCTACTGATAGTATGATGTCTCCCCCAATTGGATAATTTACTCCTTCAAGCTGAACTGTCTCATTAGATCCATGTATGCCTGCTTTTGCTGCAGGACTGTTTTCTACTACTGTGATTACAAGAAATCCTACTGCATCCTTTAGATCCAAAACTTTGGCTAGATCAGGATCAATGTCTCTGCCTGAAATTCCAATCCATGGATGATGATATTTTCCATTTTCTATTAGACTAGGAACAATTTTGGCTATTGTTTGTGATGGAACCGCAAATCCAACACCTGTAAATTCGCCTGTCGTGGATTGTATTGCAGTGTTTATTCCGACAATTTCTCCTCTCATATTCAACAGTGGTCCTCCAGAATTTCCTGGATTGATTGCAGCATCTGTTTGAATTACATCTGGAATGGAATACCCTGCACCTGAAGGTAATAATCTGCCTAATTGACTGACAATCCCTGATGTCATAGAACCTGATAGTCCAAATGGATTTCCAATTGCCGCAATTGGTTCTCCAACTTTGAGATTAGATGAATCCCCTAATGCTAGTGGTTGTAACAATGACAAATCTGCATTAACTTTGACAACTCCAATATCTGTAAATTCATCAAAACCAATTATTTCTGCATTGTATGACCGACCATCAAGAAATGTGATAACCACTTTTTTTACATCCTTTACAACATGAGAATTTGTAATGATGTGTCCTTTTTTATCAAAAACAAAACCAGAGCCAACTCCACTAGTTCCATTTGCTTGATCTGTTCTTTGAACATTGACTCTGACCACTCCTGGTTCTGATTTTTCAAATATCTCAATTAATGAAAGATTTTTTGAATATGCTGAAATTTCCCCTGTTGCACTTGGAATGGGTTTGTCACTTGCAATGATTTCGGATTTCATTGTAGTAGGTGTTAACAAAATTACTGCAAAAATAACTGCAACAATTACAGCCCCTATTGTTCCTCCTACTAGCATTCCAGATTTATCCATGCGAAATCGTTACCATATTTTCTCTCTAAAAGTATTGCTATACACTTATCGAATTCTGAACATGATCTTTCATAGAGTATTTTCTTCCTCTCCAAGATACGGTACTACTTTTTGCCTGAATTAATCCGCCCAAAAATCCTAGCACTACTATCAAGCTTCCTAGAGGAGCAAATAACGCGTCAATTAATCTTAATTGCAATAGTTTCTTGACTTCAATTATAGCTCCTATGTAAATCATAATTGAAGCAACAAATGCTGCTACAAATAGAATCAAAAACGATGTTGTTTCAAATACCCATAAAGCAGAATATGCTAAAATTGGAAATGGCATAAAAAGTAAGAA
>JANPCQ010000225.1:0-2468 GCA_031431055.1 Nitrosarchaeum sp. | reverse complement strand
AAATGTATTATTGCCAAGAGAAATTGCAAAAACCAATGATTCTGCAGAAAAAAATGCCATAGAATTACTAACAGCAGTTGGATTAGATGATCAAATTAACAAAAGGGCAAATAAAATTTCAGGTGGGCAGGCACAAAGAGTAGCAATTGCTAGAGGATTGATAAACAACCCTTCGATTGTTTTAGCTGATGAACCAACTGGCAATTTGGATTCTGTTACATCTGAAAAAATAATTCAATTGATGAAATCAATGGCAAAAAAACTAAATCAAACATTTATTGTTGTTACTCACGATAGACAACATTTTGGAGATGTTGATAGAGTAATTACAATTAAAGATGGAAAAGCATTTGAAGGAAATTTACCGTCTGAGATGGGGGTTTTAGCATGATAAATTATAAAATTCTATTTTCATTAATGATATTATTTCTCATTCCATCAATTATTGATAATTCATTTGCTCAAATAAAATCAGGCGGTTTTGGTCAGTCTCCATTTGAAAGAGAATTTGGAGATGTCAAATTACTTGATGCCTATTTTGGAACTATTGATAAGAAAATTGAGATTGATCCTGGTGATGAAAATGTACCATTTACAGTAGTATTTGCAAATGTGGGAACCCAAGATATCACTGGAATCAAAGGACAACTATCACTTCCTATTGGATTTTCCTCAGCAGATAGCCCTGGCTCACTAGTCATTGCTGATAGTGATTCTAATTCTTTGGCAGGGGACAATTTCCACCTGACATTTTATGTTAATATTGATAAAAATATTAGAATTCAACAATATCCAGGTACTGTTAAAGTAGATTATTCTAGATTAAGAGAATCTGGAGTAAGAACTGCTTTTTCTGATTTTAACTTCAAAATTACTGGAGATAGTATAATCAATGTTAAAGCATTAGATCCATTTCTTACATCTTTGAAATCAAATAACGTAGTAATTGAGATTTCAAATGATGGAACTGCACCAATCTCTAGTGTAGATATTGTAGCTACAAATACTCAAACAGAACTTGCATCAACTTCTTCATCAACTACCAATGTAGAAAATGTGGTAATTTTAGAATCTAATTGGGATGTTGGAAATATTGAACCTAAATCTTCTAGATATCTCACCGCTACAGTATATGTCCCGGAAAATCTCAAAGAAGATACTTTACGAATTCCATTGTCTATTAGCTATTATAATGCACATGGTGATCTGCAAATTATCTCTAAAATTGTCGATTTTTACATTAAAGGTTTGATTGATCTTACCATATATGATATTGGAGTAATTGAATTATCTGGTACACAAATGGTTGTTGGAGAAATAATTAACGAAGGAAATGAAAATGCCTTGTTTGGTTTTGTAACTCTTGAGCCATTGGGTGATTCAAACATCAAAAAACAAACTCAATTTATTGACGAAGTAGAAACTGATTCTCCAGTTCCATTTAACATTCCACTAGAATTTGATGGTGAACCACGATATGGAGAACATGATATTAGACTTACTGTAAGATACAAAGATAGTCTCAGAGATGAGATATTTCTTAAACAGGATGCCACAATATTTGTAGCAGAATCACTAAAAACTGAATCTGGAAATGATTTACAACTAATCATTATTCCAATAGTGATAGCAGTAGCAATAGGAATCTATATGATTCGTAGGCGTAAAAAATCAGAAATTCAGGCAAGCTAAGAATCAAATTTTAAATTAGAAATAATAAAAAACTAGAACTGATTAAAAATGAGATTATCTATTATTGTATTGATTACTGTATTGGTTATAGGAACTGTTGTAATTTCTTTTGGTTATCTTACTAATCAGAACTATGTTCAAATTATTGAAAAATCTAATCCATACGAAAAATTGCAAAACTACAAAGAAGAACTAGAAAAAATTAATCAATTTAATCAACAATTACTTTCTGAGTTAGAAGCTAAGCTAGTCAATTCTGATGATGTCCATTTAGAACAACTAAATCAAGAGATTGAAGTACTAAAACGTGTAATTAATGATAACAAAGTAGAACTTGAACAAGTAATAAAGAAACTCTCTACGACAGAATCAAAACCATAATGTCATTTGATTTCTGATTCCCTATTTTGGAACATTTGCATTATTGTTATATGATTATGTTGAGACAGTATGAATCAGTATGGCAAAAAGCACATTTCTCTTTCTAGCAGGATGTATAGTGGGATTCATAACAACACCATTTCTCTGAATCTTTTTTGTAATTCCTAAATTCATATACATAGAAAAGAACCAAATCTAAAAAATAAATTCTTACTAAACAAGCATGAAAAAGATACTAATTTCCCATTTTTGTTATGGCTAAGATTATAAGCAAATAATGGATCTTGCGTTCATGCCAAGAGATGAAATTGAAGTACCAAAGGAATTACGGGAATTTATGCTTGAAGAAGCAAAAGAAACTACATTGGGACAAAAAAATGGTGCAAAAAGACAAT
>JANPCQ010000224.1:0-1842 GCA_031431055.1 Nitrosarchaeum sp. | reverse complement strand
TGATCCTCACTGTGGATTAGAATATCCAATAAAAAGTACTAATGTTGAATGTGAAAAAGGTCACCTATTAGACGTAAAATACAAAAATAAACCCTCAGATAGTCTAAAAGAGGTATTTTATCAGAGACGAAATTCACAAGGAAATATCTTCAATGAAAGTGGCGTTTGGAGATTTAGGGAATTACTGAATTTTTGTCAAATAGATACAGAAAATATTGAGGAATGTGCAAAATATTTAGTTTCATTAGATGGTGCAGAAGGTAGACAATCAAAACCATATCAAATGTCAAAAGTTGCCGAGTTTATAGGAATTTCTAATGACAAGTTATGGTTGCAACCAGAAGGATACAATCCAAGCGGTTCATTCAAAGATAATGGGATGGCAAGTGCAGTAACACATGCCAAAATGGTTGGTGCAAAAAAAATTGTTTGCGCATCTACTGGAAATACCTCAGCTTCTGCAGGTATGTTTGCAGCAAATGAAGGAATACACTGCGATGTATACATTCCATCAGGCCAAATTGCGCCAGGAAAACTAAGTCAGGCATATCAATTTGGAGCTCAAATAGTTGAAGTGGATGGAAATTTCGATGATGCATTAAAACAATCCCTTGATGATGCAAAAAATCACAATGGGTATACAGTAAATTCGGTAAATCCATTTAGAATTGAAGGACAAAAAACAATTCCATATAGAGCATTAGAATATTTGAAATGGGAATCTCCTGATTGGATTGTATATCCTGGAGGAGCACTTGGAAATACATCGAGTTGTGGAAAGGCATTAATGGAATTATACCAATGGGGTTGGATAAAAAAAATACCACGAATTGCAGTAATCAATTCTGAAGGTGCAAGTACATTATCTGATTTGTATAATGGTAAGTTTGAAGGAGAAGAACTACGATGGAATAAAGGTAATACAAATACTGAATTAATTACAAGATACTATGATCATTTAGACAAAGAAGGGATTAGACCAAAAACAAAAGCCACTGCCATCCAAATTGGGAGACCGGCAAATATACTAAAAGGATTACGTGCCTTGGAATTTACTAACGGTGTGGTAACCACAGTGTCAGATGCAGAGATGTTAGATGGCATGTCTGTTGTAGGTCTGAATGGATTTGATTGTGAGATGGCATCGGGGGCATCAGTTGTTGGAATTAAAAAACTGATAAATGAAGAAATAATTAAAAAAGATGATGTTGTGGTAGGAATTCTTACAGGCAGGCAAAAAGATGCAATGCTAGCAGTAGAGTATCACAATAATCCTAAAAATAAATTTGCAATTCCACCTAAAAATTAGCCTCAATTAAGCACATTATTTTATTAAATAGCATTTTCATGTATTAAGCCTTAAAAGTGGGTTTTACAAAACATTACCAACCAAGAGATGGTGTATAAAAAATAAAATGAAGAACATGTATTGTTCTGACAAACTTTTTTGGAGGATAAAATGGTAGAAATTTGGGTTGAATATTTAGTATTAGCTGCTCTTATAGGACTTTCAGCCTTTTTTAGTGGAGTTGAAGTTGCAATGGTTGGAATTAGAAAATCTACCGTAACTCAATTATTAAAACAAAATGCAAAAGGTGCAAAGGCATTACACAAATTTACATCCAATCCAAGTTGGATGATGTCAAGTGTTAATCTAGGAAACAATCTCACTAATGTAGCAGCATCAGTTTTTGCAACAAGTATTGCAATCAGAACTTTAGGAGATGAGGGATTAGGAATTGTAATAGGAATTATGACATTCATGATTTTAGTGTTTGGTGAAATTACTCCTAAAATATATGCCAATGCCAATTCTACTAAAACTGCACTTAGATGTGCACC
>JANPCQ010000223.1:0-2456 GCA_031431055.1 Nitrosarchaeum sp. | reverse complement strand
CTTTAAGGACCTGTTTCGCCCATGTTAATTCCGTCAGAAAGTTCCAACGTAATTTTTTTTGGTACGTATTCTTGATTTGTGGATTGATCATCAGTGTCAATGTTTTCTGATTCGCCTAGTACTACAAATAACCCAATTGCAGTGATAACTATAGCTGCAGTGATTATTCCTCCAAGAATAGCTTTATTCAACATCATAAAAGAAAACATCAACATCTATAAACTTTCAGATTTAATGAATTTATGATATTGATATCAATCATAGTTTTGATTGGATTATTATGGTTAGGTTTTATTGTAAATGAGGCATTTGCAGAAGAGCCAATTTTGGTTTTAGAATCAGATGCATTTCATGATATTGATGGAAAGTGGACATTTGTTAGTGAATGGAAAGAGTCTGCATATACAGGATTATCTTATAATAATGGAGGAAAATTAATTTTAAGGACTTCACATGATCGTAACTATATCTATGTTTTAGTTGATCATTTGGGAGATACATCTCCCAACAATGGTGAAGATAGAGCAATTCTTTGTTTGAATGGTAATAGTAAAAATACAAATCCAGAAAAAGATGATTATTGTTTTATAGTTACTCTAGGTAGAACCAATCCAGTTGTACTTCAAGGAGGTTCACCGTCTATAGTCAAATCAAACTTTAAAAGAATTTTTGAAACAGAATTTGAAGGAAAGAGTGGTGTAACAAATACAGATAGGTATAGCGTAATACCACATGTTACATATGAATTTAAGATTCCTGTTGATTTAGTTGGACGAAGTAATGAATATCAATTTTATGTTGCAGTATATGAATCTGATAATTATGTTCTCACGTGGCCCAAATACATCACATTAAAAAATAATTTTACTATACCACCTCCATCAAATTGGGGAACAATGATTTCTCCTGATAAGTCACTTCCGGAATTTCACTTTCTATATTTTGTATTTTTTGTGCCTTTTTTGATGATTATTACATTAAGAATGCAAAGATGGCGTAAATTAGTAAATTTCAGTTAATAGATTCTTAAAATATGATAAAATAGGTATGAATTTTCACTAAAAAGTAAGATACTCAAGTATTATGGAGTGTTTATTTTTTAAAATAAAATAAAAAGTGACAGTCGTCTTTCCTGAATTCTAATATGTAGAAGTGGAGGATTGGGACGATAGTCCAGTTGGTGTTGGTACAGATGGGAATTTGTCTCCAACCTGTTGCTCTGCTACTGCAGATGCTTCTTGGAGGATTCTTTCGGTTTCCTCACTTGAAGCGCCAGTCTCCATGCTAAATGAGTCTCCTGCTAGAGAGTCCATCATTAGACCATTGAGTGTCTGTGTCATGGAATTCAATTCCGAGTCTGCTTCTGGCATGAATCTTCCTAGTGATGACTTCAATCCCTTCATTGTAGACATCGCTGGGCCGATTGCTACCATAGCATCGCCTAGATCATGAATAGTTGTCAGTCTTAATTGGACTTGTTCCAATGACATTCTTGCATTGCCGAGCATCTTTGTAACCTTACGAATTTCAGCTAATTCGTTTGACAAAACTCTGCTTGTACTTGTATCATGTTGCTGCATTGCAGTCACGACTCTCTGGAAGAGTTGCGCGTCTCTTTCATGCAGTTTTCCAAGCATAGAGTCCATTTTTGATATCTGGACTTGTAGTTTGTTTACTGCGGTTTGGATTCGTGGTTTTAATGCACCTTGAGGTTTTATTGACTCACGGAGTTTGTCGGTTACACCTGGTGTCTCTTGTCGAGCCCAAGTCTTATCGAAGTTTGGCATGTTAGGTGATTTAGAAATTATCTCTTAATGCACAGAGTGAATTTAGATAAACTTTAGAGTAAATTTAGCTAACAAACTAATTCTAGACACAGAATCAATTAATCATGGTAATAATTGCAGTTTTTGATTCTGGACTGGGCTCTTTGTCAATAATTAAGGCAATACAAAAGATTTGCAAATCAGAAATTATCTATTTTGCAGATCAGAAAAATTATCCGTATGGAAAAAAATCAAAAAAACAACTAGAGACAATAATAAATAAAACAATAAAACTATTAGAAACTTTTTCTCCAGATATCATAGTAATGGCATCAAACACTCCAAGTTTGATGGTAAATGTGAACAGAAAAATAATTAGAGTATATCCGCCAATAAAAGAAGCTATGATGCGTTCTAAGACAAAAAATATTGCAATACTTGCAACACAATCTGCAATTAAAAGTAAAAGTCTATCAAAATACATAAAAAAATTTAATTTTTCTAAAGATAAAAAAATTTACAAAGTAGATGTATCCATATTAGTAGATCTTGTAGAATCAAACAAGTTTGTTACAGATAAAATATATTGTAAAAAAATTATTAAAAAAACACTTTCTGATGTATTTTCAAATAAAATAGATGTGGCTACTCTATCAAGTACACACTTGTCATTTTTAAAATCATTATTAA
>JANPCQ010000222.1:0-6805 GCA_031431055.1 Nitrosarchaeum sp. | reverse complement strand
TCTCTGGCAGATTCACCAAACATGTCTTGAGCACCTATTCGTTTTATTGGAACAGGGTATCTTTCAGAAACAGATTCTGCAACTGCAGAACCCATACCTCCTAAGATATTGTGTTCTTCACAAGTAACTATACCCCCAGTTTCTCGTGCTGCTTTTTCCAAGAGTTCAGCATCAATTGGCTTAACAGAAAACATGTCTAATACTCGACAGGAAATTCCTTCTTGTTGTAATGATTCAGCTGCTTCAAGGGCCATTCTTACTGTTATACCACATGCAGCTATAGTGCAATCAGAACCATCACGAATTGTAATTCCTTTACCAATTTGGAAATCTTGAGATTCAGAATGAACTACAGGTGTATTTGATCTTGCCATTCTCATGTAAAATGGACCATATTCATTTGCCATCAATCTAGTTAATTTTGAAACTGCAAAAGTATCAGCAGGTATGAATACACGGAAATTTGGAATTACTCGCATAATTGCAATATCTTCAATTTGTTGATGAGAGCCTCCATCAGGTCCAACAGACAATCCACCGTGAGAAACAACTAATTTTACATTGAGACCTTTTTTGTTTCCAGGAGAAGGGTAAGCAATTCCATTTCTTATTTGATCCACTGCGCGTCCAGGTAGAAATATTGCATAAGTACTAGCAAACGATATTTTTCCAGAAGCTGCAAGACCAGCAGAAAGAGAAACTAAATTTGCCTCTGCGATTCCCACATTAAAGAATCTATTTGGAAATATCTTACCAAATTCAGAAGTTTTAAGAGAATCGGTTGTATCTGCACCCAAAACTACTATGTTTGGATTTTCTCGTCCAAGTTCAATTAGCGTTTTTGAATACTCTGAACGCATATCAGTCATGATTGGAGGGTTCAAAGATAACCTGCCTCTCCTGCTATTTTTTTAATCTGCTCTTGTTTTTCACCAACAACATGTAATCCAATCCATTTCTTTACAAGAGTAGAACCTCCCAATTCATTTGCTTTATCAAGCAAGATTTTTCGTTTTGTTTTGAGAACTTGATTTCTAAAATCTCTGATAGCACCGCGTACATCTTGTTTTCCAATAATTGCGCTACCACCTACAAAAGATCTAGCACCATCTACAAAACAGGAACTAATATTTTCAAGAGTTATACCACCATCAGCTTCAATACAGCCTGAAAACTTGTGCTCATTTAGAACAGCATTCAATCTTATCATTTTCCCATGTGTTTCTTCAATGTATTTTTGGCCTGATTTTCCAGGTACAACAGACATTACAATGAGTTGATCAAGTGTAGATATGAATTTGTAAGACCACTCAGGAAGTTCGGTGTCTGGATTGATTGCAAGACCTATACCAACTTGATTCTGTTTTAACGAATCATGAATTTCACCAAAGCTTGATTCATCACAAACTTCAACATGAACTGTAATGATATCACTCCCTGCTTCAACATAGTCTCTAACATGTTTTACAGGTTCGTTAATCATCAAGTGAGAATCAAAAGGAATTACAGTTAAAGATCGTAATTCCTGGATTTTTCTATGATCAAAGGTTTTGGTCGGAACAAATTGTCCATCCATTACATCAAGATGAATGTAATCAGCTCTTCCAGATACACAACGTTTTATTTCATTTTCTAGATTTGTCATATCACCTGCAATGATTGAAGGTGCAATCATAAACTGAGAGTCAAGTTCTAAGTTAATTATTGGGGATACATCAGAATCAGGGGCTTTTCCATGCCATTGGGGGTTATCTTCCATATGTTCAACTCCTTTCCCTTTAATTGTTCTAGCAATAATTATTGAGGGAATACCTTTTGTTGAATTTGCTTTAGTAATTGCAGCGTCAATTTGTTCAATTCTATGTCCATCTATTTCAATTACATTCCAACCAAATGATCTCCATTTATCACCAGTTTTCCATCTTGATGCATCTTTCCACATTTCAGAAATGTCATCGCCTTCTAATTTTTCATCTAATGGCATAATTTTTTCAGTGTAAGAATCCTGTTGAATGAAATTTCTATCCAAAAAGGCCGTAAGATTATCTACTTTGTATTTTGCAGCAGTCATTGCAGCTTCCCATACTTGTCCTTCATCAGTCTCACCATCACCCATTATAGTATAGACATGATGATTCTTGCCGTCAGTTTTTGCAGCAAGTGCAACACCTACAGAATAAGACAATCCAGAACCTAATGAGCCACCACAAAATTCAACTCCAGGACATTTTAGGTCAGGATGCCCCTGTAATTTACTACCAAATTTTCTTAAAGTTTCAAGTTCAGATTCTGGAAAATAACCTGCAACGGCCATGTTTGAAAACAGCCCAGGCGCGGCATGTCCTTTAGATAAGATTAACCGATCTCGATCATCCCATTGGGGATTTTTAGGGTCATATTGTAGGTGTTTGTAAAATAAACATCCTAGAATCTCAGCCATAGAAAAAGAACCTCCAGGATGACCAGAACCTGCACTATTTGTTGCTTTAATCACTAATTTACGGGCTCGTAGAACATTTTTCTTGATTTGATAATAATTAAGTCCCATTTCTCGATTACATTGCTTCATAAATTTAATAAAAATCTACTTCTGCAAAATTTTAATCTGATGGTTACTAAGTGGCGTTGTGGATATTAAAGAAAAAGTACCGATAATAGTTTATGATAATCAATGTTATTTGTGTGTGAAATTTGCAAAAATGATTGAATTTCTTACAAGAGGTAATTTAACAATGATCGGACATTATTCAGAGTTTGGCTTAAAACTAAGACAAACAATGTTAGGAGAATCAGCATTAGAGATGTTTTGGTTAATAGATGAAAAAACAGCATATGGTGGAAGGGCTGCACTTTTACCATTGTTAAGAGCAATAATTACAACAAATGGAAGAAACTCAAACAAAATTAAAATGGATGAGAACTGCGAACAAGAATGTAAAACTGTAAAAGCTGTTTTTATAAGATCTGCAAGTTTATTTTCAAATAGTAAAAAAATAGATCTACAATAATCTAAATAGCACATCAAAAATAAGATTTCATAATGAAGATAAGAATAGAAAATCCAAATAATCCAAAGAAAACAACAATGCTTTGTGGATTTGTCTTAGAAGATTCAGATAAAGTATTGGGATTAGAAAAGATAGATCCTAAAATCATCCCAGCAATAAAACAGTCAATAAATGACATGGGTGGAATATTTGGCAAAATAGGTATTATTCCAACTACAGGTAAAACAGCACAAAGAATACTCTTAGCTGGGTTAGGTAAAAAAGAGAACATCACAAATGACACCATAAGATTTGTTTCAGGTAAAATTGCTCAAAAGGCCAGAGAATTAAAACTGAAAGAATTTTCCATAATAGTGCCCCCAAATTCTCTAATTGAGCCTATTTCGTCAGTAACCCAAATAGTAGAAGGATGTAAAATGTCTCTTTACAAATTTGAAAAATATAAATCAAAAAAAGAAAATAATACACCAGATCTTACAATTTTAGTTTCTAAATCAGAAAAGATTTCAAAAGCAATAAAAATTGCAGAGATTGTTTCTGACGGATCTATATACACAAAGAGTATTGCTAATCTGCCTCCAAACGAATGCACACCTACAACATTGGCAAATTTTGCAAGGATCATATCAAAAAAGAACAATATGAAATGTAATGTCATTTCAAAAAAGGATCTCAAAAAGAAAGGATTCGGTGGAATTACTGCCGTAGGACAAGGAAGTAAAAACGAACCAAAACTGATAATTTTAGAACATAATCGTGGTTCTCGAAATGAAAAACCAATTGTATTAGTTGGTAAAGCAGTAACGTTTGACACAGGCGGTATTTCATTAAAACCTGGTGATAAAATGGATGAAATGAAATTTGACAAGTGTGGTGGATGTACGGTCATTGGAATAATGAAAGCAGCATCTGAATTAAAATTGCCAATCAATTTAGTAGGAATTATTCCATCAGTTGAAAATATGCCCAGTGGAGAATCGTATAGACCTGGAGATATCATAAAATTATACAGTGGGAAAACTGCAGAGATTTTAAATACAGATGCAGAAGGTAGATTAATTTTAGCAGATGCGTTATCTTATGGAGAAAAACAATATTCACCAAAGACAATTATTGATTTTGCAACATTGACTGGAGCATGCATAATTGCACTAGGTACGAACATAGCAGGCATGGTTTCAAATAATAATAAACTAACACAGAAGATCATAGAATCATCAAAAAGAACAACAGAAGAGATTTGGGAGCTCCCACTAAATGATGACTATATGGATATGGTAAAATCAGATGTTGCAGATATGAAAAATGTTGGGATTGGAAGAGCCGCAGGTACTATTACTGCTGCAGCATTCTTAAGAAATGCAATTGAAAAGACGCCTTGGGTTCATATCGATATTGCAGGTGTGGCATGGACGCAAATAGCAACAAAAGAAAAACCATACAATCCAAAAGGTGCTACAGGTTTTGGAGTAAGATTAATTTTAGATTACTTGCAAAATATATAAATTCAAAAAAGAAATTCCATTACACTTTGCTGATAAACTTGTTTACACTAAAATAAATGGGTAATTTTACCATGTACTTAGATTAAATTAGTAACCCCTGCTGTTTCTATCTGGTTTATCGATGTTTGGATTTCTAAAACCATGTTTATCCATCATGTGATTTAGAAATCGTATATCATCTGAAAATTGTTGTCCACAAACAGCACAGTTAGGCATTGAAATCATAGAATAAATCATAAATTCCATATTAAAAGATTGATTGAAAGGATAATAGAAAATGCCAGCACTGTTGCTTCCCAAGAGCTCTCGCACCTTAGTAGCACAACAGCGACATTAGGTTTGACTTCCAAGTTCGGAATGGGATTGGGTCGCACCCTAACGCTATGGCCGGCTTGAACAATGTTGACAGATTCTTATCTATTAAGGTAACGCCCTATTTTAGATAGTTCAAAAGAGGTATAAAGCAAGGAATAATCGAATTACGACATGACTCACAGAGTTGCAGTACTGGACAAAGACATTTGCCAGCCAAAAAAATGTGGTTTAGAGTGCATAAAGTATTGCCCAGTTAACAAATCAGGGGCAGATTGCATCATACTTAACGAAGAAACAAAAAAAGCCCAGATAGATGAAGATATTTGTAATGGGTGTGGTATATGTGTCAAAGTTTGTCCCTTTGAAGCAATTACTATTGTTAATTTACCATCTGAATTAGCATTAGATAAAATTCATCAGTATGGTCCAAACTCATTTCGATTATACAAATTACCTACGCCGAGAAAAGGTGAAGTTGTAGGATTACTAGGCAGAAATGGAATGGGAAAAAGTACCGTAGTAAACATTCTTGCTGGAAATTTGAAACCAAATTTAGGAAGATATGAAAACCCTCCAGAATGGGATGAAATTTTAAAGTATTATGGCGGGACCGAATTAAAATCTCATTTTGAAAAAATTAAAAATAAACAACTTCGTGCATCAATTAAACCACAACAAGTACATCATGTTGCACAAGCATTTGATGGGACTGGAAAAGAATTAATGGAAAAATACGATGAGCGAGGAGTATCAAGAGAATTAATCAAAGAATTGGAATTAGAAAATTCGATGGAACAAAATCTCAAAGAACTTAGTGGGGGAGAGCTTCAAAGATTAGCCATAGCAGCTGTCGCATCAAAAGATACAGAGTTTTACTTTTTTGATGAACCATCATCATACAATGATGTTTTTCAAAGAAAAAGTGTAGCAAGAGTGATTCAGAGTTTAGCTAAAATGGGAAAAAGCGTAATGGTTGTTGAACATGATTTAACATTACTTGATTTTCTTAGTGATTATATCGAAGTGCTTTATGGTGAACCTGCAGCATATGGAATAGTTTCTAGTTTATTATCAACCAAAATTGGAATCAATGTGTTTCTTGATGGTTATCTACCAACTGAAAATGTTAGATTTAGAGACAAGAAATTTTCTTTTGACGTATCTTCTTCATCTACTGATGAATTTCAAGAAGGAAGTGAGATTATGTCATATCCAAAACTGGAGAAAAAATATGTAACATTCTCAGTTACTGTTGAACCAGGCAGAGTAAGAAAAGGCGAAGTATTAGGGATAATGGGTGCAAATGCGCTTGGAAAAACAACACTGATGAAGATGATTGCAGGTGTGGAAAAACCAAATTCAGGAGAGATTGATAAAAAAGTAAAAATTGCATATAAACCGCAGTATCTTCAAAATGATATTGATGCTGAAGTTATTGCATTATTAGATAAAGCAAATAGTGGTGCAATTGAAGGTAGCCAGGAAGAAGAACAGATACTAGAACCATTGAAAATTAAAAAACTATACAATAAATCAGTAAAGAATCTATCAGGGGGAGAATTACAAAAAGTTTCAGTTGCTGCATGTCTTTTACAAAAAGTAGATCTTTATGCATTAGATGAGCCATCTGCATTTTTAGACGTAGAAGATAGAATAACTATTGCAAAATTCTTACAAAAATTTGTTCGATCATTTGGAAAAACAGCTATTGTAATAGATCATGACATACAATTAATGGATCTTATATCTGACTCTATGATAATTTTTGAAGGTGTGTCAGGATTATCTGGACATGCAACATCTCCAATGCCAAAAGCAGATGCAATGAACAGATTCCTAAAATCACTTGACATGTCATTTAGAAGAGATGAAAGAAGTTTGAGACCACGTGTAAACAAATTAGAAAGTAGATTAGATAAAGAGCAAAAAAGTTCAGGAAATTTCTATTACAAAAATTGACTCGAATGTTAAAGAAGT
>JANPCQ010000221.1:0-2090 GCA_031431055.1 Nitrosarchaeum sp. | reverse complement strand
TTGATAGTTATGATGGTAACATTCAACTATTGAAAACAGGCGATGATTTCTTTACTGAAATGTTTGTTAGTCAATACTCTGATCAGTTTAAACCAATACCTGCTTGGCTTGAAGAACAAATACGATATCCAGTTGAATTGTTTAACTGGAAAACAGAAATGTATAATATTTACCATGTAAATGATGTTGAAACATTCATTCAGGCAAATGAATTCTATGAGATTCCTCAAGGTTTGGAAGCTTACTATGTAGAAGCAAAACCACCAGGTTTTGATCAAACAGAGTTCATAGGTTTACTTTCCTTGGAACTACGAGGTTCTCAAGGAAGAAATCTTGCAGGATACATGATAGTTGAAAATGATCTTAAAAATCTAGGCGATATCCAATTCTATGAAGTTCCATTAAACTCTACTACCAAATTGATTGGCCCTACTGCAGTTAGAGAAGCATTAGATAAAGATCCAGAATTTGCTGAATTAAAGACACTTTTGAGAAATCCTAGGATTGGAGATAATATTCTATACAGAGTAGGCGAACATGATGTCTATTTTATTCCCGTATATACTGCAGGAGCTGGAGGAGTTGTTGCCCAACTTGGTACTATTGCAGCCGTAGGTGCAGCATTCACTGGAGAATATTATGTTGGTTTGGGAGATACTCAAGAAGAGGCATTTGAGGCATATTTGAAAAAGGTATCTGGCGTAGCTGGTTCCTCGACTTCAGTTGATGTTGACTATATTGAATTGGGAAGATCAGATAGAATCGATATTATAAAATCATCCTTTCAAGAAAATGGAATAGAAATTTTGGAACCAACATCAATACAAATCCCATTATCATTTAAAGAAGGTGAAATATTCTTCTTTACTGAAAATGATCGTGTTGACACAGAAGATTTCTTATCTAAATTTATAGATAATTTTGTAAAACCAAGAAGTGACAGAGTATTCATGTGGCAAGAAGACACTAATCTCAATATTGGAACAATAGTTGTAAAAGATAATATTCCTGAAATGCATTATGTATCAATTACAGTAGGCAATTAATTGCTATTAGTCATTGATAATGGTTCTGTGTATACAAAAAACTTAATTGATTTTTTACATAACAAAAATATCTCGTTTGAAAAACAAACACCAGAACTATTGGATCTAAAATTACTAGATGATTATAACTCATTTATTCTCTCTGGGCGAAGAAAAAATGAAAAAAAAACAAATAAAATTAATTCCAAAATTATTAATCATGCAATTCAAAATGATAAGAAACTATTGGGGATTTGTTATGGTGCAGAAATATTAGCTCTGACTCTGGGTGGAACAATTAGAAAACTTGCATTCGCTCAAAAAGGTAATGAAAAAATCAATATTCAAAGAGAAAATTACCTTTCTAATGATACTTTACAAGTATTTGAGAGCCACGGGTTTGAGATTTCCAAATTACCAGATATTTTACTTGTAATAGGTGAATCCAAAAACTGTAAATTTGAAATTATCCAATATGATAAAAAACCAATTTTTGGAACTCAATTTCATCCTGAAATGAGCGGTGATGGTCAAAACTTGATTCAAAAGTTTTGCTCTCTCTGATTGATTTTAATAACTCTCAAATTTTATTCAATCTCATGGATTCCTTGGACCATCAACTTTTACTTCCTTTAGTAGAAGAAGAAAATATTTGCTTGCCTCTACCAATCAATGTAGTTTCAAAATATTGGAATATTGACCTTCCAATGTCTGAGGCTATTGAAACTGCAAAACAATACGCCAATTCTAATGGAAGTATCTTAATTGAAGGAATTGAATCCGCAGAAAGACATGGATTGACATGTAAAATTATTCATTCTTCCTTGTCTGAATTAAAAAAAATAATAGACATTGGAATTCCACCTATAATAATTCTTCCAGGAATTCCTGAAATCACACAACATGCTTCAGTAATATCTGGTTATGATGATAATGAGAAAACTATTTTTCATTACATTCAGAAAGGAAATCAAGAAGGCGAGCAGCAAGAAGGAGTAATCCCTCAAGCAATTTTTGATAAAGAATGGTCTGAAGATGGAAGACTGTTGATAATTTTAGCTCCAT
>JANPCQ010000220.1:0-3521 GCA_031431055.1 Nitrosarchaeum sp. | reverse complement strand
CTTTGCTAACACTTCTATTTTATCTGCTTTTATCTCAAAATCAAAATCCCGTGCCTTTGTTTCTTGTACAATTCCTCTTACACTAATTACACTTTGACGGTTTAGCTCTTCTAGATTGTCATTTAATTTTCCTTTTACTATTATCTGAGAAATTCCTGAAGCGTCACGTAATGTGATAAATGTCATCTTTCCTAGTTTTCGGAGATCTTCAATCCATCCTCCTAATACAACCTCTTTTCCAATAATGTCCGCGTTTAATTCTGCAATATCATGTGTTTTAACAAATCCCAATTCATTCTCACGCTCTTTTTTCCTCAAATTCTATCTCAATGTCAAGGTTTCGGGCATTTTTAACAATTTGAATGACCTTGTTTGTGTCAATTGGGAATCTGGGAGTCCATTTTCCAGATACAACCGCCTTTGTTTTTTGTACCCCACCTGGCGCCCAAACCAAATTGATCGACAAAATTTTTGTTGGAAAGAATAAATCTTCTATGAATTTCTTGTCGTTTTCATCAGCTTCTACTAGCCATATTTTACCTTGAAATTGATCTTGTAGTAATCTGTAAAGTACACGGCTCTGTCTAATTATCATAATGTCATTTTTAGATAAAGACAATACAAAGTTTCCATTGAATTCCTTACATGAATAAAGTGTAAATTTATCAATTATATGATTTGATTTGGCTAATTGTGCTAGTTTGATTGATGCATCCACGTCTGCTTTTGTAATGCTTCCTGATTCTTTCCTACTCTCACATTTTAGGCAAAGTACCGCATTTTTTGCATCAAAATTACATATTGGCAGTTTCATTTGAATCGATTTTTTACATTCTGTCAAGTTGTTTATATCCATTAGTGTAAAACAGAAATTCTAGTTTGGTTCTACTACATACATGGTCTTAATTGTAAATGGGCTTTCTGCTCAATACCATACATCAAAGGGTTCGGTATATGCAGTAGACGATGTAGACTTTGATTTGGCCGACGGCGAATCAATAGGCATTGCAGGAGAAAGTGCATGTGGTAAAAGCACTTTGGGTCTTTCTATTATTAGGATGCTTTTGGGAGGTACAACAAATGGAGAGATCCTTTTTGATGGTAATTCACTGCTGAGTATTTCAGAATCTGAATTCACTGAGAAATTTCGATGGAAAAAAATCTCAATGATATTTCAGGGAGCGATGAATTCACTTGATCCTGTATTTACCATAAAAGAACAATTTGTTGAAATTCTAAAGCAACACCACTTCAATGGTAATTTAGATGAGACAATTGTAAATGCAATTCATTCTGTAAGTTTGAATGATGTTGTTTTAAAAAAATATCCTCACGAGCTCAGTGGTGGAATGAAACAAAGAGTGATAATTGCTATGGCGTTATTACTGAAGCCAAAATTCGTTATTGCAGATGAACCTACAACTGCCCTTGATGTTTTAATCCAGGCTCAAATTATTAACCTCTTAAAAAAACTCAAAAAAGATGGTATGTCATTTATGCTAATTACACATGATCTAGCAGTTTTATCTGAAATTGCTGATAAAATTGGAATAATGTATGGTGGACATATGGTTGAATTTGGTTCTTCTCGTGAAATTTACCAAAACCCAAAACACCCTTACACCCAAGGACTCTTAGAGGCAATCCCAAAATTAAAAGGAAATGCTCCTAAATACATCAAAGGTGTACCTCCTAGTCTTTTAGAATCTCCAACTCAATGTCGTTTCATTGAAAGATGTCCACTTGCAATAGAAAAATGCAAAACAGTCCCACCAAAATTTAAAACTAAAACTGGTTATGTTAGATGTTGGTTATATGACGATCTGTAGTCTATTTTTTATTTAATTTGAGATATTCTTTTTCAATTTTTTTTTAGATAAACTTCTTGAATTTTTAATATTTCTCTTTCTGTAGTATTTTTACAAATTATCTTTGCATATTTTGTCAAGTCCTGTTGTCCTCCCTTTGCTTCAAATTCTTCGATCCTTTAAAATGATTCTTGTTGAAATTTTATGGCTTCTCTAATCTCTGCACTTAGTTCTCCAATTTTCATTTTTTGATACTCTTTTGAATTAGAATCTCTTGTGTTTATCATATCAACAAAATTCTGAATTTCTTCTACCTCTTCCATGATTCTCTTAGAGTAATTGTTTTAAAAAAGTTAAGGATTGTTCTGATTTTTTATATTGTGAAATATGTTTCAATCAATTTATGCCTGAGCGTATTTTTTTACAATTGGTAAGCAAGAATCAATTATTCTTAGCATTTCTGAGCGAATTACTTTTTTATCAATTGATATCCAAACACGAACTTTTTTAATTGCAAATGATATTGTTTGAACTTTCTTTCTTTCTTCCCAAACAAATTCAATTTCCCCAAGATTCTCATCAAAGAATCCCTCAAGATCTGTTTTTATGGCAATATGTGAAAATTGGTACTGCGTATTTTTTGCATTTAAAAGTGGTTTTAAATCTGGTCTTCTTTTGTATGCCAAAAGTTCTCCCCCCTGCCCAACTATCCCTACAAATCTGATATATGGACTAATTCCTGTTATTCCATCACAAATTTTTGGGTATTCTTTTTTGATCATCTGTTTTGGGTGTAAAAAGATGATATTTTAATGATTATGAAGATAATCTTTTGCCAAATCAATCCTGTATCGTGTTCGCTTTTGTTAAATAATGCTTGATGGCTGGGTGATTTGTGGATTTTTCTGTACTGTTTCCTTTTGCTCCAGAAGTGGGATATCTTGGTTTAGGTCTTGTTAATTTTTTTGGTTCTTTAATTCCATTTATTCCATTACCTGGTTTTCTTTTACTTGCTTCAATGTCTGTAGGTGATCAATTTAATCTGCATGTTCTGGCATTACTTTCTGCATTAACTGCAACTGTTGCAAAACAAATTATTTTCTATGTGAGTTATGAAGGACGACATATTCTAAATGAAAAAACTAGAAAGAGAATGCGACCATTTGAAAGATTAGTAAAACGATATGGTGCAGCTGCTGCATTTGTTGCTGCCGCAACACCAATCCCTGATGATTTAATCTACGTTCCACTAGGACTTGCAAAATACAATCCAAAAAAATTTTTCATTGCCACACTTACTGGCAAAATTGTTCTTAGTTATTCCATTGTTTTTATCTCTCACAATTTCGGTCTCTCTTTGGTAGAACCATTTCTTGAAAATGTGAATGATGTAACTACTGTATATGTTGGCATCATAATCTTTGGTGCAATGATGACTGCTATTGTTATTTTACTTTTAAGATTAGATTGGCAAAGAATCTTAGGAAAATTTGCACCATGGACATTAGATGAAAACAATGACAAATAGATTTAGTTTTATTTTATTGATATTTTAAAATTCCACAATCTGTCTGTCGCGTTTTTTATTCCGATTCTAGGACTTGCAATTATCTTTCCATGTCTTTTTACTCCTTCGATAATGAATAATTTTGAATCTGCAGTCAAGTCTACTCCATAGTGTTCTTTTGTAATCCCTAATGCCTGCGTTAACTT
>JANPCQ010000219.1:0-4507 GCA_031431055.1 Nitrosarchaeum sp. | reverse complement strand
TTGACCAGCACATGAACCTGCTACTTGACTCATCAGAGGAAATTCCCCTTGATGGCAATTCAAAAAGCCTAGGAACAATCGTCGTCAGAGGAGATAATGTTGTTATGATATCTCCTCCACCAGCAGCAAATTAGGTGATATGAGATGACTAGAGGCACAACTTCAATGGGTGGCTTTACAAAGAAAAAAGTACACATCAGATGTAGAAGATGCGGCAATAACGCATTTCATAGACGTCACCACCAATGTGCAAGTTGCGGTTTTCCAGAGGCTAAACGCAGAAAGTATTCCTGGATTAAATGGTATACATAGATGCAAGAGATTGCAATTATTCTTAGTTCATTAGCAGGTGTTGCTACAGCAGCTGCTGCAAGAAAAATGCCCAGAAATAAAACACAATTACTAAGTCTTGGTGCTAGCTCACACATCAAAAGTAAAATTAGTTCTCTAAAAATTGAAAAAGATATTCTTACAAAAACAATTGCCAGATTATACCAAACAGATTCTGATTTTCCAAAGATTCAACGTGATAAATTATTGTTAAAGTATCAACACCAGCTAGGAATCGTACTAGCAAGATTAGAAAAACTTGAAGAAGCAAGTCATCACCCAGATTTGGGTCCAATTGGAGATGGATTGATCACACTAATGGATCAAAAACTATCAAGACTAGATGATAGATTGTATGAATTGTCATCAAAGATTGCAAATATACCAATTCCAGAAATAAAAGAAGAGAAACCCGAAGCAAAACCAAGTAGAAAAATATTCAATTTTGAAAAACCAAAAGAGACAAAATTAGATCCTATAATAATTCCACAAGCAAGCTCAAGACAATTATTTGAATTAACCACACTAACAAGATTTTCAGACAAAGAACCCAAGTTCCAAGTATTTGAAAAACCAATTGAACCAAAAGTGGAAATAATAAGAGAAATGATCCAGCCAAAAGAAGAAATCATAATAGTTCAACCAAAGATTGAAGACAAAATTGAAATTATGCAATCAGTTATTGCAAAACCAGAAATCAAATTCGAAACAAAGCCAGATATCAATGAAGAAGTTGCAAAGATAACTGAGCATAAATCTCTTCCAGAACCAAAGAAATCAATACTAGATGATGACTTTGATGAAGATAAAGACGACCTAGACAAAATCAAAGGAGATATCATGAAGGTTCTCTCCAAAATTGAGCAAGCAGAGGTAGAGTGATTGTCTTACGATGATGCCATAGAGGCATTGTCAACTGATGCATTAAAATTTGTAAAAGATGGTTTTGTAGTTGGATTAGGTAGTGGTAGAGCAGCTACTGTTCTTGTAAAATCTCTGTCATCATTAATTAAAATAAAAAAGTACAACATCAAAGGAGTGCCAACTTCATTGCAGATAAAATTGATTGCTGAAAAAGGAGGTATTCCACTAGTAGAAGCTGATCATGTTGATCACATAGATGTTGTCTTTGATGGTGCTGATCAAATTGATTCTCAAAGATTTGTAATTAAAGGAGGGGGCGGAGCGTTGTTACGAGAAAATATTTTGTTTAGTTTGGCTAAAAAAGTAATAGTCATGGCAGATAAAACAAAATTTGTTAAAAACTTTACAAGATCAGTCCCAGTAGAAGTTCATCCACTTGCAAGAAATTCAGTAACAGATGCAATCAAGAAATTAGGAGGAAAAATAGAACTGCGTTCACTAGACAGAGGATATCCATTTTTTACAGAAAATGGAAATATTATTTTAGATTGTAATTTCGGAGTAATCAAAAATCCAAAAGAACTATCCCAAAAAATCAAACAGATCACAGGAGTGATGGAATCAGGGATATTTATCAGAAAACCAGACGTAATTTACAGAGCCAAGACAAATGGTAAATTCGATATAATTTAGAAAATTATTTTGTTTTCCACCTGAAATAATGATGTCGTAACTTTTATAGGATTATTTTTAATCTAAATAACGAATTCTTTTTATATTATACTATAGTATAACATGGTATACCATGGAACAAAGTACGATCAAGCTTTCTAAAAAGATCAAAAATGATCTCAGAAAACAAATGAATCACCCTAGAGAAACCTATGAAACAGTAATTGCCAGACTCTTAAAAAATACTCAAGAAGACAATGTACTAAACAAGGCTATCATCAAGAACATTGAAGATGGTGTTGCTGATATCAAGGCAGGACGTGTATATACATCAGAACAAGTGAAAAAGAAGTTAGGACTAAAATAGGAATATGACTTGGGAAGTCATTTGGTCTGAAAAATCTGTTAAACAATTAGAAAAAATTGATAATAAAAATGTACAAAAAATTTATGATTCGGTACTAGATTGCGTAGAAGAACCATTCCAAATTGTGACAAGACTAACAAATTCACCATTTTACAAATTGCGAGTGGGAAATTATAGAGTAATTTTGGATTTGCAGCAAGGTAAAATGATAATATTTGTTGTGGAAACTGATCATAGAGGAAAAATTTACAAGAGACATTAGATGAATTTGATTCTAAACTCTTTTTGTTAGTAATGATAATTTTAGGTGTGTAAAGTCCATAAAGAACAGATCACAGAGTTTGAAATCTATTCATCATCTGAGATTAGCCATGACAGTCCTCTTATTTCTTCCCAGACAGGTTTTGGTTCATTATTTTCTAACATATCATAGTATAGTAAAAATTAGTTTAAAAGAACCATGAATCATTTGTTCAGATCAATGATCCATAGTTAATGAAAAAAAGACTTGGGCCAAATTGCCCAAGCCCTGGACTATGGTTATCCAGCAGGTGAAATGACTTCCATTAGTATGGTAAACCTATGATAATTTGAGAAAATTTCCTTAAAAAGACTCGAGTAGAAATTATTAGTATGATCTAAATACTATTTTGGTAAATTGAGCATGATTGGAACTCTCACCAAACAACTAACCGTTGTTGGTCTTAAGATCCAATCTATATTTTTCATTTAACTATGATATGATTTTGGAAAACAAATTGAGTATTATTTTATGAAATACTTAAGTAAACTATTTCCACTTGAACATTAAGCATGATCCGAAATTATGTACTGATTTTCATATTTAGCATATTATTTCTGCCAACATTAATCATATCCATTCCAGAATTTGATGAAAATTATAAAATCACAGATCAAAATCAGATAGATACTACACATCTAAGACTGCCATTTATAGAAAACCAGGGGCAGATACCATCAGAGTACAAATATTATGCAAAAACATTTGCAGGTACTGTCTATGTTACTGATTCTAATCTTACATATTATAGCATCAAAAATGAAAATGACATTTCTCAGGCACTTGTAATAAAAGAAAAATTTCTTGGCAATTCACTAAATCCACACGGAAAAGAAAAATCTGAATCCGTTGTAAGTTACTTTAAGGGTCCTCAAGACAACTGGAAGACTGGCATCCCAACATACAACTATGTTTCACTAGGCCAAATATGGAATAATGTGGATGTTGACCTAAAGGCTCATGGAAATAACATGGAAAAAATATTCACCATACATCCAGGTGGTGACCCATCAGATATTCAGATGTCATTTGATGGCATTTCAAATATCGTACTAGCTGAGAATGAATTGAAAATAGGTACTGAACTTGGAGATGTGTTTCTTTCAAAACCAATTGCATACCAAGTAATTGATGGAAAAAAACATGACATTCCAGTATCCTATGATGTTTTGGATTCAACAACATACGGGTTTTCTGTTTTGTCATATGACCCTAGATTTGATCTTGTAATTGATCCATTAATTGCATCAACATTTGTTGGAGGCAGTGGTGATGATTATGCTTATGATATTGCTCGTGACAGCTCTGGCAATGTCTACATTACAGGATATACCGCTGATGCCGTAACAGATTATCCACATACTTCAGGTGCATATGATACTACACTTGATGTTAGTGGTTCCAATGATGTCTTTGTCAGCAAGCTCAACTCTGCTCTAACCTCACTTTCTGCTTCTACATTTATTGGAGGCAGTGGTGAGGATAATGGGAATGATATTGCACTTGACAGCTCTGGCAATGTCTACATTACAGGATATACGTATTCAACAGCCTACCCAACTATTACAGGTGCATATGATACTACGTATAGTGGCAGCAATGATGTCTTTGTCAGCAAGTTCAACTCTGCTCTAACATCACTTTCTACTTCTACATTTATTGATGGACTTGCTGGTGATTCTGGGGAAGGTATTGTACTTGACAGCTCTGGCAATGTCTACATTACAGGACTGGCTGGTACAGGTTATTCACATACTTCAGGTGCATATGATGAATCATATAATAGTGGCAAGGACGCATTTGTCTCAAACCTTGATTGCCATCTTTCCACTGCGGGGGGGTCAGCATGTACAACACCGGTATTAACGGTTTCACCAACAGCTGCAATAACTGATGGCGCTACATTCACAGAACTGGATGGTGCAAACGGAACTGCTACCGTAGTTATTGGTGGAACCACCTACGCACTTGTA
>JANPCQ010000218.1:0-2147 GCA_031431055.1 Nitrosarchaeum sp. | reverse complement strand
CTTAATGCGGCAGCTTTACCACAAATTGATTCCATGAACATTCCAACAGTCATTCTCGAAGGAAATGCGTGTGGATTAATCAATACATCTGGGGAGATACCATCTGCAGTATATGGTAAATCTTCAGCCTTTGCTAAAATTCCAAGTACACCCTTTTGTCCATGTCTAGATGCAAACTTGTCACCAATTTCTGGAATTCTCATATCTCTTACTCTAATCTTGTACATTTTTCCACCTTCATTGGATTGTGTCATTACAACAGTATCAACAACACCAGTTTCAGATGGTCTTACTCCAATGGAAGTATCTCTTCGGTAAGGACCTGTTGATTCAAATTCTCTATATTCCTCCATAAATCTTGGAGGGCTAGTTTTACCAATCAGTATATCTCCACCATGAACAGGAGATTCAGATGCAACAACACCGTCTTCTTCTAATAATCGATAAGCTTTTTCTCCTTTGTATCCTCGAATATTATCTTCAGCGTTTGGAATTTCAAAAGTATCACGCATTCCACCTGGGTATTGTTTTGCTTCAGCATCATAAATTCTAAAGAAGAAAGTTCGACCTAAACCTCGATCAACAGATGCTTTACTTAGTACAATAGCATCTTCAATATTATAACCATCAAATGGCAATACTGCCACAACACAATTTTGTCCAGCTGGTCTGTCTTCTAATCCCAATAATTTCATTGCTTTTGTATTAACAATAGGTGTTTGTGGATACAACATCAAATGTTGTCTTACATAAGTACTGGTATTCATCATTGGGGTGGAAAATCCTAAACTTTGTTTTGCCATTGCAGATTCATATGTATTTCTTGGAGATTGATTATGTTCTGGATATGGAATAATAGATGCGCCTGCACCTAAAATTGCTGGTGGAAATACTTCAAGATGAGTATGTTTCTTTGCATCCTTTTCATCTAATGTAATATAGCAATTTTCTTCTTCATTTGCGTCAATCATTTCCAATACTCCCATACGTAACAAATCAGTCCATGAAAGTAGTTTCTTGGAAATTTTATCTAAAAGATCTTGTGTCAATAATGGTTTGTTATCTTTAATTATAATTAACGGGCGTAAAACACGTCCTGCATTACAATTAACATAGAGTCTTTTTGTTGAGCCTTCAATTTCTGATTTATGAAATGAAATTCCAACATGAGGATGAATCTTGGAGTTTCTTCTTAGTTCTCTAAGAGACTCTGCTAGTTGAGAACCATCTTTGTAATACCCAATTAATCTACCATCAACAAATATTCTAGCTCCATCTTTTTTTACATCTTCTTTTGCATCAAAGAAATGAATTGTTCCAAGATCATAGAGTTTCTCAACAATTTCTTCGGATGGAACATTTACAGAGATAATTCCAGAAAGTGCTAAATTCTTTACAAGACCACAGTTAGAGCCCTCAGGGGTTTCACTAGGACAGATTCTTCCAAAATGTGTAGCGTGCAAATCTCTTGCCTCAAAGTTTGGTTGGGTTCTACTAAGAGGAGATTGGATTCTTCTAAGATGACTAATAGTAGAAAGATAATTTGTTCTATCAAGTAATTGAGTTACACCAACACGACCTCGACCCCAGTTTCCTGTTGCAATAGCGTTGTTTAATTTATCAGTAATAATTCCAGGACGAATTGCTGCGGCAACTGCATTTATACCTCTTTTCTGACCAGATCTTTCTAATTGGTATTTCATATCTCGAACCAAATTTCTAAAAGCAGTTCTAAAAAGATCAGCTAACATTTGTCCTGCAAATTTAATTACTTTGTTTCCATAGTGATCTTTATCATCAGGAGAAATCCAACCTAGTTTAAGCTCTAATAATTTGCATGCAGCTTCACCGAGAAATTGAGCTTTTTCCTTTCTATTTTCAGGATGTTTGCCCAAGTGTGGCAATAATCCCCAATCCAAAAGTGTCTCCGCACGTTTAATTTGGAACTCTTCTAACATTCCAGGTGCAATTCTTTTACTAATGTAAACAATTGCATCTTTTGCTGTAGGTACATCACCTGCTTTTTCAAATGAACCTTCTAATTCATTTTGAATTTCATCTACAAGTGAAACCGCTGCTGCAATCTCCCTATCAGATTCTAATCCAAGTGCTCTTGTTAGAGTAACAACTGGAATATCAACAGGAGA
>JANPCQ010000217.1:0-3730 GCA_031431055.1 Nitrosarchaeum sp. | reverse complement strand
TCTGTCCATTACTTTCCAATATTCAACATTTTGTCCATTTTCAATTGTTCCATTTATTTCAGCATCAACTAAAGTGACATCAATTGTCTCAAAAGTTTCTGAATCCATAATTTGGATAGTTTCACCAATAATGGAGATGATTTGACCCATTCTCTTGTCTATTAGTGGAATGTGTACTTGCATGCTAACAGGTCCGACATGTGGTCTGGATTTACCATCAAATACACCTACACCTACAATTCTAGCCTTTGCTGCACCATGTTTTCCAGGTTTAGATGTATCATATTCAGTAATCCTACAAGCCTCACCATCGGGTTGATCAGAGACGGGCAATAGAATGTATGACCCTATTTTTAATGAACCAAGATCAGCAGGCTTACTCATGAAGAAGCAGGTTTTAGTCGAATATTTAACTTTTCTATTTTAGCTTTTCCAGAATTGAGAGACTTAACAAATTAGTCATTGTCAAACCTTTTCTATTTACATCACGTTTAGTTTGGTCACAGTATTTCTTTACACTTTGATGACTCTTTTCACTTGCAACCTCAATGATCACAATATTTTCAGCGTATGGAAAAGTAAATTTTGAAGGCAACAAACAAAATGATGTCATATGTCCCAGTCCACCAATTCTGATTTTGTCTCTTTTCAATAAGATATTTGCAATTTCTTGTAAATCTTCAGATTCACTATATTCCAAATAATAGATAGTAACAAAATTTGTTTCTCCAGATACTTCTCTTTGAAATAATTCATCTTTAACATTGAAAACAAATGATGTTTTGTCTTGGTTGTGTATGATTAGATCGTTTGATATATGTTGATTATCTTTGAATTTCCCCAAGAGATAATGATTAGTTGAATCAGAAAAATATGGTTTACTAGCATCAGAAAATGTTCCAGTTACAAAATATAATGCCTCAATGTTGTTTGAAGACATCCAAGATTCTTTTAATTTAGTAGATTCTATATTGTGTAGATAAGGTGCACATACATAGCCAGAATAAGATAGCTGTTGCTCAGACACTACTACATTCCTTGAAATATGGTATTTATGCGTATCAAAGTAGATACGATCAACAATCAAATTATCATGCCTTCGATAGTTTTTTAATACTAGAACACTTCGTTTTTTTGTCCCAAGCTAGCTCAGCCTGGTAGAGCTTCCGGCTGTAGTTGTCGGCTTACGATGGCTGACCGAATAACAGCATATCAGGCATACAGAAACCGGGTTGTCGAAGGTTCAATTCCTTCGCTTGGGACCACAGTTTTTTATAAATTGCTAAAAATAATAAAAAATAGACTAATTTAAGAAAACAATGTTGAACTCTTAAATTAATAAAAAGATCTATTGTCTATGCTGTTTTTTTGACTTTTTGAGCAGCTGGTCCTTTTTGACCTTCGCCGACCATAAACTCGACTTTATCGCCTTCATTGATGAATCCATCAACATCTGATTTGTGAACGAATAGATCGTCACCAGATTCTCTTTCGATAAAACCAAAGCCTTTTGTGCGGTTGAACCACTTTACTGTGCCTTGTTCCATTTGATGTTTACAAGAATTATTCCGTATATTAAGATAAGTTATCAAAATAGATCTAACACATGATAATCATGCGCAACCCAAATCCAGATTCACAGTATTAGTCAAAGGAAGTTTAGAAGTCTTTTGGAATATGATTATTGTCTTTTAACCATTCCATTTGAGGTAAAGTGAATCTCCAAACAATATCACCTCGTTCATCCTTTTTAAAATCCCAAGGTGCGATTATTACTATATCATTATCACGTATCCATACTCTACGCTTTAATTTTCCCCTAATTCTACCCCTTCTAGTAAGGCCGTCAGTACATTTTACCATAACGTTTTCTCCTCCAAGCATTTTAAGCACTCTACCAAAAAGCTCGCCCTCTTCAGGTAAACGCATTTCTTTTAAATCACTTTCATTTTTGACTTGGCGCTTACCCATAGCATACAATACAGTTATGAGCATATAAATTGATTAAATTCCAAAGTTGTTATCTATTTTTTCTTGAAAAAAAGAAGTATCTTCACTATTCTCACCAGATTCACGGTCATACCTAAAAACGGTGATCATGTAATTTTCTATTTCCATTAAGAAAATAAAAAAAGATTAAAAAATAATTCAACAGATTTGAAGAGAGATTTGAGTTTTATTGACTTGTTTTTTATGATCTATGCTATTACCGTAATTTCTGGTGCTGACATGCCTCCATATCCAGGATCAATTTTTTGTTTTGGATTTAATGTAGTACTATGATGACATGCTTTGTTACACACAGGACAGAATTTTCTATCAAGCACAATACATTGGCAAATATGGTTTTTCACATATGCTTGTGCAGCTTGATTCCATTCTCCTGTTCCATTACAATATACACAAATATTTGAAGAGATAGAACCAGTTCCCTTACAAAAATCACATATGTCTTCTTTCATATCTATTACGATATGGTATCGTTATTTTTGAATCAATATATTTGAAGATCTTAGGAACTAGAAACTTAATGATTTAAATTGATTCCAGATACATGGTAAAATAAGACATGCTTGCCTATATTTTGTTAAATTGTATGCCTTCACAAGAAAAAAACATCATTGATGATCTAAACAAAATTCCCGAAGTGATCGAAGTTAACGGTATAATGGGAAAATATGATATAATTGTAAAAATTACAGGTGATCTCCCTGATGAAATAGATTTAGCAGTAAGAAAAATAAGATCAATTAATGGAGTAACTAGTAGCTATACCATGACTGCAATTTATGGTCAAGGTGGTTCAATTGACAAGAAATAAGATTGATTTGTACGAATGAAATCCAATCTGAATAAAAATTCCTAATTTTCATAAAATTTTATACACCCAATGAATTTTATTTACAGATGATAAAAATAATCTATGGAGTTTAGATGTATACCAGATTGTTCTCAATGTTGCGTTGAAAGAGAATACTACCCAACTAAAAAATTTGGAAAAATTGGAGTTTTAATACTGCCTGAGGAAAAAGAAAGAATACAACATCTTGCAAAAATAAATGGGTTAAAAATAACAATTTTGCCGAGAATAGGATTATCGGAAGAAAATAATTCTACTCCAACAAAAATATTAGCGTATCAATTAATGGGAATCGAACAAAATGGAAATACATGTCCCTTTCTAGATACAGAGACTGCAGCTAGATCACCCCATGGAGGATTTCCTTGTAAAATATACAGTAAACGACCTCTTGCATGTATGACTTATCCATTAATAGAATCAACCCCGATTACACTGGATAAGAAATGTAAGTTTTGTAAAGAACATGGTTCTGCTGATCAAAATTTAAATTCTGAAATAGAATCACTGTTAAAAATTAAAACAAAAATGACCACACATGCTCCTTGCATATGGAGATTTGCTACTGGAGTTGGAGAAGAATCAGATAAAAACCAAATAGAGACAGGTTGGATTTTAGAAGAATAATTGAAAATAAGTAATCATATTTCTTGATAGAATACACTCCAAGCAAAAATTCAAAAGCATGTAAAACATCAGAATATTATGAGTGATGATGCATGGTCAAATTTAGATAAGGTAGATCAAAAAATCATAGAAATTCTTAACAATAATGCAAGAACTCCGTCAAAAGAAATCGCATCAGAATTAAAAAAATCAGGGCATGATGTATCAGATAGAACAATTAGAAAAAGAATAGAAAGACTTGAA
>JANPCQ010000216.1:0-3321 GCA_031431055.1 Nitrosarchaeum sp. | reverse complement strand
TGTTGCACTCCTCAACCAGCTTAAATTATTGTTGTAAAATTCTCTAACATCATCTAGTCCATACTTTAGCATTGCAATTCTTTCAATACCTCCACCCCAAGCTAGAACAGGTTTAGTTATTCCAAGTGGTTTTGTTACTTCTGGTCTAAAAATTCCCATACCAAATAGCTCTACCCATTTTTCTAATCTATCATTATACACCATTGTTTGAAGAGATGGTTCTGTATAAGGGAAAAATGTTGGCCAAAATTTTATTTTTGTGATTCCAATTCTTCTATAAAATTCTCGTTGTATTCCCATTAAATCACGCAGTGTTGCATTTTTTCCAACTACAACACCTTCAATCTGATTAAATTCCACAAGATGTTTGTAACTTACTTTTTCATTTCTAAATACACGTCCAAGTGAGAACACTCTAGCCTCATCAGGTTTATTTTCTGCAAGATGTTTGATGGTCACACATGTTGTATGTGTTCGAAGAACCATTTTTCTTGCTTCGTTAATGTTCCAATAATATCGCCAACTTTTTTTGTGAGATTCAGAAATTTTTCTAATTTGTTCTGAAGTTCCAATTTTTTTTGTAGATAATCTATCAAGATAAAATGTGTCTTGCAATTCTCTTGCAGGATGATCTTGTGGAGTAAACAATGCATCAAAATTCCAAAAGCTGGGTTGAACCATATTGCCAATGATTTCTGTAAAACCTAATGTAACAAAGATTTCACGAATTTCATCAATTGTATCTTTAAGAGGATGAGTTCTGGCAACAAATACATCTGGTACTTTGGATTCAACATTAATTGCGCTTGATGAACCAGTAGTTATTTCAATTAATTTGGCATTTTCTGTTAATGATACTTCTTTTGTCTTAATTATATCCTCGATTATAAAATCAGGTCTTTTCAAAATACCAGATAAATCATCTATGTCAAGTTCATTTTTAGATATTTTATTTTCTCCAATTTGTTTTAGTGTCTTTTCTCCTGGAAGTTCAGAAGGATAATTTTTTAGAAAGATTTTATCTTCAGATGTATCGACCCAATTATTTTTTCTTGCTAATCCCATAGCAGGACCAAAAATAGAACCAAGTTCTTTTTGTAGATCTTGTAACTTTTTTGATTCATTTTTTAGCAAATCAAGTAATCTTCTTTCAGGCAATCCTTTGTGAAAAGATTCCAAACCATTTTTCCCAAGAGATATGTTAATGGTTTGAGATTCATTTACAATAGCTAATTCTTTTAGTTTAAGCCACTCTATTCCTCTTCGAATTTGATCAGGTGATAGATTAGTAGATTTTTCAAGGTTTTCAGGAGTTTGCTTTGGATTATTTTTTAATGAGGTGATGATTTTTTTTTCAATTTCATGAAAGACTTGAGACATCAGCAGAAAGACTGAAAAAGACTTTTTAAACCTTAACCTAAGTCAAAATGAATGTCAGCTGACGACTTTATTGTGACTCCTTGGCATGTTGAAGGGGATATAGATTATGATAAATTAATCAAAAAATTTGGAACCGAAAAAATCTCATCTGAAATCCTAAAGAGAATCAAAAAAATCACAGGTGAAGACCATTTTATGTTAAGAAGAGGGATTTTCTTTTCGCACAGAGAAATGAATAGAATTTTAGATGATTATGAAAAAGGTAAAAAATTTTTCCTGTATACGGGTAGAGGACCATCAGGTCATACACATATTGGCCATTTAGTTCCATGGGTATTTTCAAAATGGCTTCAAGACAAATTTGGCGTAAATATGTATTTTCAACTTACAGACGATGAAAAATTTTATTCAAAACAGAATCTTACTTTAGAAGATACAAGTAAATTTGCATATGAAAATGCACTTGATTTTATTGCATTAGGGTTTAAACCAAATAACACAAAGATAATTATCAATACAAAAAATATTCAGACTCTATATCCCATTGCGGCACAAGTAGCAAAAAAAATTAATTTTTCAAACACAAAGGCAGTATTTGGATTTACAAATGAAACAAATATTGGCATGATATTTTATACATCATTACAATCTGCACCTTGCTTTATTGAAGATAAACCAGTTTTGATTCCTTTAGGAGTTGATCAAGATCCTCATTTTAGATTAACAAGAGATATTGCTCCAAAAATTGGAAAACCAAAACCAGCTTTAATTCATAACATTATGATTCCAGGATTATCTGGACCTGGAGGAAAAATGTCAGCTTCAGATGAGAATGAGACTATTTACACAACTGATTCTCCAAATACAGTTAAGAAAAAAATTAACAAACATGCATTTTCTGGTGGTCAATCAGATATTGAACAACATAGAAAACTTGGTGGAAATCCAGATATTGATGTGTCTTATCAATATCTTAGAATATTTTTTGAGCCAGATGATAATAAATTGAAATCAATTCATGATGATTATAAATCAGGAAAGATGTTGACTGGTGAATTAAAAGCAATTTTGATTGAAAAAATAAATGAATTTCTTGCAGTTCATCAGGTAAAAAGAGAAAAAGCAAAAGATCAGATAGAACAATTTCTTTTTGAGAATAAATGAAAGTCAGAGTTAGTTGTGATGATAAATATGAGGCTCAAAAGCTATCTAGTTTACTTTTTATCAAAGATGCAAATGAGACTTTCATTACAGCAATTTTAAACATAGTTGGTAATGAATTAGTTGTTGCATTAAAAGACAAATCAGCTCATAGTATTCTTCTAAAGGACGAAACACATGTGGAGGTGTTTGCAGATTTTATTCAATCAGTAATAGATAAAGAACACAAAATAGTGTCCACTGTAATTTTTGGACAAGATGTAGAAATTGTAAAGGTGTGAAATTAACCTAAAAATATTGTATAAATTGCAACAATTCCAACCATTACAATAAGACTAATCGCTAATGCTTTAGAGTCATTATCCATAGTTTTAAAATGGAATTATTATAATTAAAGTGTTAATAAATTCTCAAAAATGATTTTGAATATATCATCTAGGAAAGTATCTGCTTTTTTTATTCAAAGTGTTTGCTTTTTTGGGTTCAGTTTTGGCTTGGGGTTGTCTAATTTCATTACAGTTTAAACAAAGAACTCTCAAATCTTTCTTTGCCAATTCTGGTTCAGAGATATACTTACCCCATGAAGATGCAAATCCCCCTCTGCGTATGCTGTCAAATGCGTCTTCATCATTGATATGATTAAAGCCTAAAGCTCTTTCGTCTTTAAATCCACAGTTAGAGCATGTTTTACCTCCTAGAATTTCAAATAATTTTTCTTTTAGAGAAGAATAGAACTTTTCAGAACCATTAGAATAGAAACTCTCTGTCTTTTTTAGGAAT
>JANPCQ010000215.1:0-7921 GCA_031431055.1 Nitrosarchaeum sp. | reverse complement strand
AGAGAGCGGAGTTTCAAAAGGTCCGGCTGCAGTAATAAAATCACATCATAACGTAGGTGGATTACCAGATTGGCTTGATTTGAAAATATTAGAACCATTGCGTGATCTATACAAAGATGAAGTAAGAAAAATAGCTAAAATTTTAGGGGTTCCCGAAAAACTTTTCATGCGACACCCATTTCCAGGGCCTGGACTAGCTGTAAGGATTATTGGCGAAGTCACTCCAGCAAAACTTCAGATAGCAAAAGTAGCAAGCAAGATTGTAGAAGATGAGCTGGTTGCAGCTGATCTTTATGGTAAAGTGTGGCAGGCATATGCAGCAGTAGGTAATGATAAAGCAGTCGGAGTAGTAGGAGATGAAAGAAAATATGGAAATATTGTAATGATTAGAGTAGTTGATTCTATTGATGCAATGACAGCAGACTGGACCAGACTACCACATGCACTACTAGAAAAAATCAGCAACAGAATTACAAATGAAGTAGAAGACGTAACATGGGTAACATATGCAATTTCAAGTAAGCCTCCTGCAACCATTGAGCCGCAATAAAAATAGAATAATATGCATGCAATTTGGCTTACCTTTTCTAAAAAGGATAGAGATTATCTAAAAAAGATCATTGATGAGCTTGCAGAAAAATATCATGCCCCAAAATTTGAACCACATATTACAGTTTATGGGTTAGTAGACTCAGAAATGAGCTTAATTGAGAGTATTGCTAAAGAAGTAACACTGAATTATGATTCATTTTTGGTAGAAAAATCAGAAATTTTACAATCTGAGGAATTATGGAAGACGGTATACATGGAATTAAAAATGAATAATCAGCTGAAATTGATTTATAAAAATCTTAAAAAACATTTTGAAAAAATTGTGAAATATGAATTTAATCCACACATAAGTCTAATTTATAAAATCTTGCCAATAGAAGAAAAAATTAAAATAATAAATAAGTTAGATATTAAAAATGAATTTACTGTAAACAAGCTTGTTGTACAAAAATTTTTTTTAGATGTAGAAAAATGGAAGATTGTAAAAGAATTCAATTTAATTTGAAAAATAGATTACACATCAAACTACATACATGATCACAAAATTCTGAATTTTGGTAATTTAGACTAGATTTTACAGTAATGCTGCACCAAAAACTCCAGCAGAATCACCTAATTTGTTTTTTATAATTGGAGTATCAACCAAATCTGAAAAGACCTTGTGATATACTGAATCTTTTCCTTCAGTGTATAAAAAATCAATATTAGATAAACCACCTCCCAAAACTATCACATCCGGATCCAAAATATCAATTACATTTGCCAATCCAAATCCAAAGTTTTCCAGAAATTCGTCCTTCCATTGTTTTACCTTGGAATTCTTAAGATTTTGTATAATTTCAGGCATGGTTTGTGATTTGTCAGTTAGTTCTTTCCATCGTTTTTCTAACGCTGGACCACTAATGTATGTCTCAACACAACCTTGTTTTCCACAATAACAATTATTTCCATTTTGATGTAATGTATGATGTCCCCATTCTCCAGCGATGTTGGTTCTACCTTGATGAATTTTTTTATCAATGACTATGCCTCCACCTACACCAGTGCCCATGATAACTCCAAAAACAACATCAAATTCTTTTGCAGCACCCATTGTAGATTCAGCTATTGCAAAACAATTTGCATCGTTTTCCATTGAGATTTTTTTATCTAGTTTGTTTTCTAAATCCTCTTTAAGTGATTTTCCTATAAGACATTGAGTATTGCTATTTTTTATCAAGCCAGTCGTTTTTGAAATTGCACCAGGAGTACAGATTCCTATGGAGTAATCTTTGATGTTTTCTAAAAGAGATTCAGCCAGTAAACTAATTGCATTTAGTATTTTATAATAATCATTTTGCGGAGTTGGAACTCTTTTTCTTTGAATTGTGTGAAGATTTTCATCTAGCAGAATTGCCTCTATTTTAGTTCCGCCAAGATCTATTCCTAGTTTGTACAACAATAATTTAATGAAAGTGGGATTGCTTAAGTTTTAGCTAATTATATTGAAAAGATTTATCGTGCGCCAGAAACAGCGATTACATCGTCAATTCTAAGAATCATGCAGGCAGCTTCGGTTGCAGATTTAATTATCTGTTCTTTTACTGCAAGAGGCTCTACAACATCAATAGCTAACATATCTGCAATCCTTGTATTTCTTGCATCAATTCCTGTCCATTTACGACCTTGATTTTGTTTTGCTCTGAGTGTAGCCATTGTATCAATAGGATCCATTCCTGCATTTTCTGCTATTGTAAGAGGAATAATCTCTAATGCCTCAGCATATTTTTTAATTGCAAGTTGTTCTCTACCATCAAAGCTATCTGCCCAGTCTTTTAGTTTAGATGCGGCATATGATTCTGGTGCCCCGCCTCCTGCAACAATTTCTGGTTTTTCAATTACATCTTTTACTACCATTAGAGCATCATGAATTGAACGATCAACTTCATCGATAACTCTTTGTGAACCGCCTCGGATAAGTAAAGTTACAGATTGTGGATGTTTACATCCTTCAATGAATACCCATTTGTCGGATTCAACTTTCTTTTGATGAGCCAAATCCGCAGTGCCAAGATCTTTTTCTGTAAGATCATCAAGATTAGAGATAACACGTCCTCCGGTAGCTTTGCCAAGTTTTGTCATGTCACTTTCTTTAACACGTCTAACTGCCATAATACCATATTTTGCTAAATAGTGTTGTGCAATATCATCAATTCCTTTTTGACAAATTAATACATTAACACCAACATTGTGAAGTTTATCAACCATTGTTTTGAGCATTCTATTTTCTTCTTCCAAAAACATTTGCATTTGTGTAGGATCAGTAATTCTTATTTCAGAACTCATCTCAGTCTTTTCAATTTCTAGTGCAGAATTCAAAAGTGCAATCTTTGCGTTCACAATTTTAGTTGGCATGCCACTATGAACAACTTCTTTATCTAAAACAATGCCCTTGATAATTTGAGTGTCTGTGATAGAACCACCGGCTTTCTTTTCAACTTTGATATTTTCAAGATCGATAGAATATGTCTCCGCTTTTTTTGTTGCAACTCGTAATATTGCATCAACTACAACTTTGGAAAGTACATCACTATCTTCAGAGATTAATTTTGATTGCATGCTGGTTATGGCGATCTTGAGAAGTGTTTCTCTATCATCAGGCTTGATCTTTTTTGCCATTTCAGAGTAAATTTCTAGTGTTTTTTCAGCTGCTGCTTGATAACCTTCAATAATTACTGATGGATGAACGTCTTTTTTGAGAAGATCTTCTGCTCTAGCTAAAAGAGCGCCTCCGAAAACTACTGATGATGTAGTACCATCTCCTACCTCATTATCAACTGTTTTTGCAATTTCTACCATCATTTTGGCAGCTGGATGTTGAACGTCAATTTCTTTTAGAATGGTTGCACCATCATTTGTAATAGTAACATCGCCTAGGGAATCAACTAACATTTTATCCAAACCTCTTGGACCTAGGCTGCTTCTAACTAGTTCAGCGACTAGTTTTGCTGCAGCTATGTTGTTGTGTTGAGCATCTTTACCTTTTTGTTGTAATGCGCTCTCTTTTAGAACTAAAATTGGTCCATTTGGTGTTTGTTGAATTGATGCCATTGAGATAAGCTACAATCCTTTGTATCCCCCTTTTTAACATTACTTAGCTGATTGGATTAATGTAAGATCGTCTCTTAACATCTACAATTCCTCCAGATAGAATACGAATTGATGGAAGAGCAAGAAATGGTAAGAAAAGAGGGATCAGATGTGGTCTTGAAAACTTACAGCCAGAATCGACAATAGAATTATTGACTTGTTCAAAATTAGATAAAACTTTTTCAAATGAATCAGTAGAAATAATTCCTGCTAGTTGTAATGGCAGTGATGCAATAATTTTACCAGACTTTATTACAACTAGACCTCCCTGATTTTTTATAAGAGTATTTGCAGCAATTGACATATCAGAATCATTGGAGCCAATTACAATCATGTCATTTTCATGAAAACTCCAAGTTGATGCAAATGCACCAATGTCTGCTCCAAAATTTTCAAGAAATCCTATAGCATGTTTGTTAGTTACACGAATTCTATCAAAAGCTGCTACTTTCCATACATCCTTATCTAAAGAAGTCAAAACATTTCCTTCTTTAGTAAATAGCTCTGCTGAGCCAAGTTTTGTTATAATTTCAGTTTGCATAAAAATGGTATTTGCAAGAATACTTTTCTTTTTTGATTTAATACCAAAGTCTTTGGGAGATAGTTTGTTTAGTTTGACTGTTTTTTTAATCCATGGAGAAATTGTTTTTTTCTTTATTGAGGTAACAATACTTCCGTTTGAAACAACTAGTTTTCCACCTACAAAGACTTTGTTGGGTTTAATGGATTTTAAGTCATCAAAAATTAAAATATCTGCTAGCTTTCCTGGTGCAATACCACCCAAATCTTTACTCATGTTGTAATAATCAAAGCAGTTTTTTGAAGCCATTGAAATAGCATCTATTGGTTTTAGACCAAGTTTGATGGATTCTCTAACACAGTGATCAATATGACCATACTTTGTAATATCTATAGGATCAAGTCCATCAGAACAAAACATCAATCTATCAAGACTTGTCCCATGAGACAATACACCTGGAATAATTTCTTTCAAGTCACGCCTAATTGATCCTTCTCTTATCATAATTGACATTCCTAGGCGTAATCTTTCTAAGACTTGATCAAAATTGAGAGGTTCATGACATGACAAGATTCCAGATGCTACATACGCGTTGAGTTTTTTTTCACTGGCTCCAGCAGTATGTCCATTAATTATGCAGTCCCTTTCTAACATAGCAGACAAAGACTTCATTGTTTTAGGATCTCGAAGTGTAACTTTGGTCCATGAAAAAACTTCACCCAGTCCTAGAACATGAGGGTGTTTGATTGCTAATTTTTCTTGTGATAATGATAGAGTTTTACTATTACTGAATTTTTTATCAACAGGAAGACCACCTGGAACAACTTGAAATATTCGAATTGGTAAATCTTCACCAAGTTTTAGAAATTCTTGAAATCCTTTGTAACCAGATACACTGACAATGTCTATCGGATCTGAGAAAAGTGATGTTACTCCACATAGAAGAGATTTTTTTGCAAGTTCTGAAGGTAATACAAATTGATCAATGTGTAAATGTGGATCAGCAAAACCTGGGCATACATATTTTTCCTTGACATCAATAATAGTTGTTTTTGTTCCAATTGTATGTCCTACATCTGGACCAACATATGCAATTCTATCATTAACTATTGCAATCTGAATTTTTGGAATGATCTCTCTAGTGTAAACGGATAGCAAGGAGCAATTTTTTAGAACAAGATCTGCTTTTTTGTCACCCATTGCCACTGAATTTAATGAAGAAATCGAATGCGCTAGGCTCGAAGTCACAAATTTTCTTGTATTTTGCACCTATTATAGATTCAATGCTTAAATTACCGTTGACGCGGTTTTTTTCATATGAACATACCTAAGGTCATCCGCAAGTATTGTGCCAAATGTAAAACACATACTGAACAGAAGGTTTCCATATACAAAGCTGGGAAAAGAAGAGGTTCTGCAAGAGGAGAACGCAGACATGCGGAACGTAAACGAGGGTATGGTGGACAAAAATTCCCAAAACTTGCAAAGCCTGCAAAAGTTACAAAGAAAGTTACTCCAATTATGACATGTACGGTATGCAAAAAGAAATACAATAAACCAGGCATTAGAATTAAGAAATTTGAGTTGGTGGCAGCATGAAAAAAGATCATATTGAAATTCCAAAGCCATCAAGTCAGTTCCAGAAAGTTAACTGTAATGAATGCGGTGAGTTACAAGTAGTGTATTCTCATGCATCACAAGTTGTTGTATGCAATTCTTGTGGCAACAATATTGCTGAACCAACTGGTTCTAAAGCAAAGATTAATGGAAAAATCTCAGGCAGTGCTGAGTAAATCATAGTCTTGTTTTGTGTTTAGATTAAAAGCGATTCTTTTATCATTAATTATTATAAATTTCTCAGATATGTTTTCTAGTGTTGAAATATTTTTTGCGTTTACTAATGAGATTCCCGTATAGCAACATTGTTGATTCTCAAAATTAATCCAATAATTAGAAGAAAGATGTAATGATTCCAGGAATTTTTTTGTAACGAGTACAGTAGTCCAAATATTTTCTGAATTGCATTGATTTACAATATTTTTGATAATATCTCCATCTAAAAATGGCAAGTCAGCAGATGTAATTAAAACAAAATCATTTAATGATTTAAGAACTAAATTAAGATCTTCAACATAACCATCACCTGGAGTATTAAAGAGATCAACATTATTTTCTTCTAATAATTTCTTTGTTTTTGGTGAATTAGAACTTGTAATTGCTAATATTTTTGAAAAGCATTTAGAATTTACTAGTGCATCAATTACATGAAGAACTATAGGTTTTTTGTATTTTAAAAGTAGTTTTTCTCCAGCTAATCTCATTCGGCTTCCTTTGCCACCTGCCATAACAATACCAATCATACTGAAACAAAGATTAGAAGAGATGCCAATCGAGTCAATTCGTTTGTAGCACCCAATACATCTCCTGTAATTCCTCCAAAGCTACGAGCAGTCAAGACAACTAGAAACATGGTCAATGCCACACCCACTCCAAATAAGAGCAATCCTGTGGTGCCACCAAGAATAATCAATGGGATTAGAGTAATTACAGCTGCCAATATCAACTTCTTTTTGTTTTTCATCAGCTCAACAAATGGTGAATTTGAGCCTAAAGATGCAGATTTTCCAATACTTGCCATCAAAACCATTGAAAATTTTGCAAATATCTCACTAAGTAAAATTGCCAAGAATAGTTGATATCCTGTAGATAGTGAAATTGCTATTATCAATCCGACAATATACAATACTATTGCAACTATTCCTGCAGAACCAGTAGAAAGATCTTTCATTGCTGCAAGTTTTTTTTCTTTTGTTCCCTTTACCATCAAGCCATCAGCAAAATCTGCTAGACCATCAGTGTGATGTATGCCAGTAAGTATTGCAAATGAAGCAACAACTAACAAACTTACTATCAATGGATCTAAAAATAATGAAAGGCCAAAGCCTATTGAACCAACAATCAAGCCAATTGCAATTCCTACAATTGGAAAAATATACATGTACTTTGCAATTGTTTCAAGATTTGAATTACTAGTTGGTATAATAGTCAGAAATGAAAAGACAGAACCAATTTCTTTAAGCATGAATCCACCATCCTAAAGAAGATAAAAGTAAAAGAATTGGAATAACTACAATTCCACAAAATAATATTGATGTAACTTTCATTATCAAAATAGCTGATTTCACATGATCTTTGGTAAATGAAATGTTTCCATCACCAAGTGAATAGTGATCAATCTTTTCAAATTTTGCTCCCAATGCACCTGCAATAGCTGCCATAGGATATCCAGCATTAGGGCTTTTAGTTTTTCTTCCATCGCGAATCATTATTTCATAAGATTTTCTCCAATTATTTCCAAGAATCATGGCACTAAGTATCATGATAAATCCTGTTAGTCTTGATGGAATGTAATTTAGAATTTTGTCACAGTTTGCTCCAAACCACCCAACATTTTTGAAAATATCTGTCTTGTATCCAATCATAGAATCTGCGGTATTGATTACTCGATAAACAAACGCTCCTGGTAAACCAAAAATTGCAAAGTAGAAAAGAGGTCCTGTTATACCATCAACAGTATTTTCACTAATACTCTCTAGCACGCCTGAAAATACATGGTTTTTGTCAAGATTCGTGGTATTTCGTTTTACAATCATCGATAAATTGTCTCTGGCAGAAGAGATATTGTTTTGTTCTAGAGCAGTTACTACAGCAAGGGCGTGT
>JANPCQ010000214.1:0-3232 GCA_031431055.1 Nitrosarchaeum sp. | reverse complement strand
GATAAATATGGAATTCAACAACGATTCATTAGAATATTTTATTGATTAATCTTTCACTTAGCTAATAATACAAATTTCTTGTTATTGATATTACAGAAATGTAATAAAATACAACAATAAACAGAGATCAGATAACTAATTTTTGGTTTTAATCAACATTTTATTGTGAAGTATCATTTTTGTGACTAAATCATCTATCCATGGGTATGTATTCTAGAGAAACTAACTATAACCATGCAAGAAAAAACACTGGCATTATTGAAACAGGATATTCTTACGTATTGGGCAGATTTGGAAAGGGGAGATTTTGAAAACGTTAGTTTCTTAAAAGAACTTAATGCGTGTATTGGGTATTACAACGAGTATAAGCGTGGACAGGTAATGAAAGCAACAGAAAAATGAAGACAGAAATATGTTTTGATTGTTACAGGATAATGGAAAAAAGAGAAGAGCACAGAGAGAATAATTATAGTGTATTTTGGATTTGTGAATCATGTGGTAAGAGAAAATACGATGAACATGATCAATTAAAGATAAACTAACCCGTGATTATATCGTTGATTTCTTAATATACTTGGTTTAACATATAGTAATTATGAAATATTGTCATGATTGTTTAACTCCAATTAATCGTAATTCATCAGAGGAGTACTGCAGTTTCTGTAAGAGGGACAGAGATAACAAAAAAATCATCAATCCTACGACATAATTTCTTTCTAAAAATATGATAAAAATATCTTGAAAAATATAGTTTAACCATATATTTAACTAACGACAATAATAATATATGAAAAATAGGGGTTTAGATAATGATGCAAATAAAGAATTTCATCACAGACCAACTATACGTGCAAGTAAAACAACTGCAGGAAATTTACCGAATGTGGAACTGTATGATAATGATGCATTAAATGAACAAAAAAATGAGAAACCATCAGAGCCATCAAAGCATATGAGCTTGATGTTTCCTTGGGATTTGTATGCCAAGATTGTAAAATATTCAAATAAAACCGGAATACCAGTTACAGACATAACGGTTGAAGCATTAAAGCAATATTTACTTGAAAAAACAACTCAAAATCATGAAATGAAAAAATTAAAAGAGAAAGTAACCGAATTAGAAAAAGATCGTTCTGGAGGAGAACATGAATTCAACAATTTAGAGAAAACGATAAAAAAGATAGTTCAAGAAGACTCCAAAAAATAGATTTTAATTTCTCAAATTTATGCACAAAGAATTAGAAATAATAGTCAAATTAGGGTCCCTGCTTCAATCATCATTATCTTTGAGATTATGGTTTCCAATGACAATCACAATTACAACCTTTTGTACATTTCATTCTTTTACAATCAGAACAAATTTTTTGTCTCCAAGATATAGCAGTATTCATAATTATACTAATACATTCAACCTAATTAAACACAATATAGAATTTCAGAGACACTTTCCACTATACTACCAATACAATTTTGTAAATTTGTATATCAATCAAGAAAGATGGAATCAACTATGAATAAAAGCTAAAGATTTTAGATAATTTTTTACATTTAGATTTTTTATAGAATAATTAAAACAAATCTCAGGGGCTAATTTGATGTAACAATATAACCATTAACATCAAGTAGATTTCCACAAGATTGACATTCCCAATTAATGTTAGGATTTATTGGATCAGTACTTACAATCTTTGATGCATTACAAACTTTACAGCGTATTGACATTATCTTCTTCCAATTAAAGTGAAGTTTCTTTTTTCCATACATTACATGCAGGACAACGATTTGTTATTTTATCCCCTATTTTTTTTAAGAATACGTTACCACAGTTTTCACAAGATCTTAAATCATTTAATGCAATCATAATTTTATTTTCCATGTCTATATTTTATCTATGAGCTATATATACTAGCACATAATTCTCTATAGAATTTAATAAAATATATAATTATAAAAAAAACATATAGAAAATTCATGACTTTATATGTCCATGCAAGCCTAGCTAAGTATGTTAAAAAAAATAATGGCAAAACTAAAGTTTGGATCTTATAAGGCCAAAATATCTGATGTCAACACATCAAATATATCTGAAAAAATAAATTCAGATCAGGAAGAAAATAAATGAAGTATAGTTGCAAAATTTGTGACTTTCATTGGGAGGGAACGGTAGATACTTTTGACAAGGTTCGTATTCATGAAAAAACCCATGAACAAAAGTTGGAGTAACTTGAGGATTATTGGTTTACTCCACATAGATATGCAATCATTATAGACACAATTTACAGGTGTTTCCAACAATATAAAAAAATAGATTGAAAAACACTTTTGACTTATTTAATAGAAAAGTAGCTGTCTGCATGATGCCAAAGTAAAAATGTTGGATTCAAAGATAGGTACGAATGTACACGATGTCATAAATTCATTATTAAGAACATAGCGAAGAAAATATCAAAATAAGATTATCTGGAGATTTTGTAAAATCAATCAGGCATTAATGTTGAAAATGGGATTACATGAAATTAATGCAACTACCAACTAGGATATATCCCACATACTGTATCTAGTATTATGATACAGACCAAATCAGAGAGACAAAAAAATAAAAATAACAAGACCAAGCCTGCAAACCTATTGAAAAAAGAATATTTGGAATCCTATGAGGAATTAAAAAAATCTATTAAAGAAAATCAAAAAATATAGAGAAAAACACTAGGTTTTCATCAAACGATTTTTTGAAACACCAATAAACATATACCGATATTCTAATTTTACAACACTATATACTAGTTGAGACTTAATAATGTATGAATATAAAACAACCATTTTTATCTGAAAATTTAGAAATTATATCTAATACTGGTATTGAGAAAAATAAAATTGACTCGATAATAGAATACGGAGAGAGAAAGATCAAACAAATAACTAGAAGAATTTTAGAAAAGGAAGTAAAATTAGAATCAATGGAATCTCACTCAGATTACGAATACAATGATCTACTTAGAGAATACAATGAGGCAGAAAAAGAACACAAGATGGACTTGAAACTTTTTATTGAATTGCTTGACAAATATAAAGTCACAATCAAATAATTTTGTAAATATGTGTTTTTCAATGAAGATATTTGGAATTGGATAGGTACATACATTCTTCACACCAAAAGAATTAATCGGGTATAACTAAACTATATAATCTCTTTTTATGAATTTATAATACTAGTCATAAGCCATTAAATTTT
>JANPCQ010000213.1:0-8434 GCA_031431055.1 Nitrosarchaeum sp. | reverse complement strand
GTCTTTACCAGTTCAGTATGTTCGTTATTTGATAGAATTTTTTTTGAAATCTTTTCTAGCTCTTCTGATTCTTTTTTTTCTAGTAATTGTGAAATAATATCAGCTGCCTTTGTTGCAAGTGCTTTTGAGCGAGTCCTAGTTTCTGCAAAAACTAGGGATTGTCCTCCATCTTTTACTGACTGTACGCCTAAATCAATAGGAATTCCACGAAGACTGGGCTCAACATCGAATTTTTTGCCATCACTCATTGTTACTTGTCCTGCATCATAGACTCCTTCTGAAAGAGGCACAGGTCTCCAGTTATTTTTTACCAATACACAACCAAGCCAATTTGCTAATTCATCAGAATTTGTTATAGTAGCACTAAGACCTACAATTTGTGGTTTTGATGATAACAGTTTTAGTTTTGTTAGAATCATCTCCAGTGTTGGTCCTCTAGTTTCATCACCAATCAGATGAATCTCATCTGCAATGACTAGACCAATTTCATCAATCCATTCAGCGCTATGTCTGATTATAGAGTCCATCTTTTCATTTGTTAAAATTAGAACATTATTTTTTTCAAGATTTTTTTCAACATTTTCAAAATCGCCAGTAGAGATACCTACTTTGATTTTTTTCCCCAAGTCAACTTTTTCTAGTTTTTTAAATTCTGTGAATTTTTCAGCAGCTAATGCCCTTAGTGGACTAAGATAGATAACCTTGCCATCATTTTTTGAGAGATAACTAATTATTGCAAGTGTTGCTGTAAGGGTTTTTCCACTTGCAGTAGGTGCAGAAACCAGTATACTTTTTCCATCAAGTAATCCAGCATCAATGCAATCAGCTTGAGGAGGATATAATGTAGAAAATCCTTCAGACAATAAAAAATCAATTGCAGGTTTGGAAAGATCTAGTTGTTCTATTTTCATACCCGGTTATAATGACCGGGTTTTGATTCATAAATAGATGCTTCGCGGAGCATTCTTCTGATATAGTTTCGTGCTTCTTCTTCAGTGAATTTTTCTGTCTTTACCAGTTCTTTTACAAATGATCTTTCTTCAACTGAAACCTTATTGTCACCTTCCATTGATTTTAAAACATCCATGAATAGTTGCATCTTTGATACTTCGCTTCTTGGTCTTCCTTGTAACACTCCAAGATCTACCTTACCAGTATTGACATCAACACCTGCATCCTGAAGCATGCTTTGAATCAGAAATATTGCTCGTTCTGCATCTTCTTCTTCTACCTTATCTTTCATGAGTAATCTTGCTCTAGCAGTTGAAAGTCGAATAATACCTTCTAGTTGTCTAGGTGTAACTGTGATCATTTCTTCAGATTCTACATTTCTCATTTGTAAATAATATGCTAAAATCTTGTCTTCTGCTTCTTTTGTCAAATTAGGGCTAGATCTTTTTGCATATGAGAGATATTTGGTTAGAGTATCCACGTCAATTACAGAACGTTTGTCAGTTCCTTGAGGAGTATGCAATTCAATGATGTGTCTTGCAATTTTTTCATCTTTTTCTCTTCCTGGAATATCACGTACTACAAAGATCAAGTCAAATCTAGTCAATAATGGAATTGGCAAATTCACATTTTCAGTAATATTTTTGAATGGATCATATTTTCCATACATTGGGTTTGCAGCTGCTAAAATTGATGTTCTTGCATTTAGTGTGGCAACAATACCACCTTTTGCAATACTTGCAGACTGTTGTTCCATAACTTCGTGCAGTGCACTTCTATCTTCTGGTTTCATCTTATCAAACTCATCAATACATACAAGACCTTGATCACCTAAAACTACAGCACCTGCCTCTAACATCATAATTCCTGTCTTATCTCTAACTACAGCTGCTGTAAGACCTGCGGCAGTTGAACCTCTACCTGATGTGTATAATCCTCTTGGTGCAATCCTTGCACAAAATTTTAACATTTCAGATTTTGCAGTACCAGGATCACCTACAAGAAATATGTTAATGTCACCTCTAATCTTGCTTCCATCGCCAAGTAATCTCTGAGTTGAACCTACAATTAACAACAAAATAGCTTCTTTGATTAAAGACTGTCCTTGGATGTGTGGTGCAAAAGAATCAATCAATCTCTGATAAACATTAGGACTTTCAGATAGGGTCTTGATCATTTTTTCGTCTTCTGGAGAAACTTCTTCTCTTACTATTTTACGTGAGGTCTTTGAACCCCTTCCTCCCAAAAATTCAATATTATTTCCTTCAATTCGTAATCTGTATAATCCGCTGTGTCCTCTAGTTATTCCTGCAATTGACTCTTGCTCTACTCTTACTATTCCTGTAAGAATTATCCTATCACCTGGTCTTGCATTATCTACAAGATCCTGCCTAATTGTCACATCAATATAGTGAGGTAATTGACCTGGAGGCAAGTCTTCAGGAAGTTCCTGTAATCTAAGAATTTGAAAGTCTATGAATTTGCTGGCTTCTGGTTTTAATTCAAAATCTCTGTGCTTGCAACTTGGATTATCACATACTATAGGAATTTTTACATCCATTCCTCTTAGCTGAACTACTTTGGTTTGATGTTCATCAGGACAAACAAATACCAATTCTTTTGCCAATGGTTTTACTTCTGATGCTCTTACCACCATACCTGAAACACTAGCAATATTTCCTATAGTTTCGGCATTGATTTGTCTGAGACTTCGTTGTAGTGGATAATTTACTAGCCTTACACGAACTTCATCTTTAATTTTTTCTGCATAATCAGGAAATCTTGTTTGAAGTGCTTCTTTGATTGCCCTTGAAAATGCATTTAGAATTCTATCAGGATCTATTGTGAAAATAATTTCTATTTCAGGTTCTACTACAAGATCATTATAATCAACAATGATATGTTTTGCACTCTTTGGCATCATCTCGTCAATTTGCTCTACATACTTGTAGCTGCCAGACTTGTCCTTGAATCTAATTAGAAAGTCTTTTACTCTATCAGATAATGCAGACTCGGTAAAGGTGCTAGTTTGAGTTTTGCTCATTTAAATCTCCTCTGACTTGTTTTTCAAATTCTTTACTATTATCATGAATTGTTTTAAAGAAAATATTTTCTTCAACTGTTAGTTTGCTGTATAATTCAGAATTTAGTTTTGAAGAATCTGCAAGCTTTACAAGTTTTCCTCTTCTCATTCTAAATAATTCCAGCATAATACTTTCTACGTGATTAAAATCATCACGATTCAAAGTTTTCATTGACTCTTTTAGCTTGATGTAAAAGTGAGGATCAAGTGTAGACATTTGGTATTCACCAACCATCTTTTCTTTTGATAATGCTTGTTTTAATTCGGTAATCATATCAGGTGTTTCTAATGTTGCAAGTTTGTTTTGTGATAAGATTTTGCCTATCCATTGAGGCAAATTCAGTACCTCGCCTTGGGTGCCATTAATTTTTAGGCCTGCCACATTGAATTTGATATCATGATTTATGGTAACTTTGGCGTCTTTTAGGCCATATCCAATAGAGTGCAGCTTTTCTATTCTATCAATTTCCATCGTAAGATCCCTATTCCACTATTAGATCCTGATGTATCGGATCGATCAATTCTGTTCACTAACTTGTGAGATCAATTGATCCTATTAATTTCGATTTATTAGTGGGAGATAGACTAGCATATCACATGTTATCAACAGGCATGTGGGTAGAAAAATACCGCCCAACAAAGCTCTCAGAGATTGTAAATCAAACCGAAGTCATTGGCAGCCTACAAGCTCTAATTAAAGACCCGACTGACATGCCGCACCTGATGTTTTCTGGCTCTGCGGGAGTTGGCAAGACAACTACTGCTTTGTGTATTGCCAGACAGATACTAGGAGATAATTCTAGAGACTATACCCTTGAGCTAAACGCATCAGATGAAAGAGGCATAGGCATGGTCAGAGAAAAAGTTAAGAAATTTTCTAGATTTGCAGGAATGGTAGAGGTTCCATTTAAGATAATTATTTTAGATGAAGCAGACGAGATGACCAATGATGCACAAACTGCACTTAGACGAATAATAGAAGACACTGCAAAATACTGCAGATTTATCCTAATTGCAAATAATATCTCAAAAATTATCGACCCCATTCAAAGCAGATGTGCCACCTTCAAGTTTACATCAATTTCTGAAGAAGACATGATTAATCATCTAGAAAATATAGCTAAAAAAGAGAAAGTAAAATCTGATAAAAAAGGGCTAAAGGCAATTTATGATTATTCGGAAGGCGATCTAAGACATGCCATTAATCTGATGCAGGCAACTGCAAGTATAGGGGAAATTTCAGAAGCTAATGTAAAGTCATCAGCTGGACTGACAAAAACTAGTGATGTTGATGATGTTCTAAAAATGGCACTCTCAGGTAAAGTACTAGAGGCCAGAGAAAAAACAATTGAGCTAATCAAAGTTTATGGAATGTCAGAATCAGATTTTCTGAAATATCTAAACTCTGCAGTGTTTAAAACAAAGCATGAAAAGTTATCAGATATTTTAGAAATAATTGCAAAATATGATTATAGAATTTTAGTTGGTGCAAATCCAGAGATTCAGCTATCAGCTATGCTAGCTGAGTTAGGTAATTTGAAATAAAAACGCAGAGAGAGGGATTTGAACCCCCGAATGCTTGCGCACACAGGCTCTCAAGGCCCGCGCCCTACCGAGCTAGGCGACCTCTGCAAAAAATGATGGATGACAGTGATTAAAATTTGTTGAGATAGACAAAAGAAATTTTATAAAAAGAAGAAAAAAGAAAATAATTCTTTAATCGTGTGCGTGTGGATTGCCACTACCAGTCATTTTGACGAAGGTACCTGCTGCTTTCTCATGCCATTCCAAGTTTGCTTGTTCAATTCGAATAGCTCCTGTAGGACATATTTCCTGACAAGCCATACAAATAGTGCAATCATGTTCTCGGATTGGTTGTGATTTGTCAGATGCATCTAATCGTTCATTTTGTTCAGTTTTTCCAGTTCCTGCAAAAACTTTACCAACTACATCTTTAGCTGGAATATCTTGTTCGGTTCTGAACCACTGGAATGTTTGAACTGGACATACACTCATGCATGAACCAGCTGCAATACAAGAATCCCAATCGACTGCGACTGTAGTGCCATGAATACCAAGAGGAACTTGTTTTTCTCCATGTTCTTCATATGCTGCCTTTACATCTTCATTTGAGAATGCTGCGCCTTCAGTACTTCCTTTGCCCCAAATCCAGTGAAAGTTTGTACCATCACCATGGCTAGTTTTTCCAACTGGTTTTTGGTCGTGACAAAAATCTTCAGGTATTACTAAATCTGCCATGAATGGATTATTTTGGAATATTATTTAAAGCTAGACAAAATTAGTTGAGACTAAATCTGAATAGATTCATGATTTACAGTATATTTTAGATAATAATGATAAATAAAATTAAAAAATAATTCTTTAATCGTGGGCGTGTGGATTTGGAGTACTTGCTACAATCTTTACAAAGGTTCCTGCTGCTTTCTCATGTGCTTCCAAGTTTGATTGATCAACTTTGATTGCTTGTGGAGGACAAACTGATACACATGCCATACACCATATACAATCATGTTCTCGAATTGGATCTGCTTTGTCAGTCAAATCTTTTCTTCCTTCTTTTTCAGAACTTCCAGTTCCTGCAAAAGTTGCATTTATCGCTTCAGTATTTGGAATGTCTTTTTCAGTTCTGTACCATTGAAATACTTGAACTGGACATGCTTCAATACATGCACCATCTGAAACACAAGAATCCCAGTCAACTGCAACCATTGTACCGCTAACACCTAGTGGAACTTGTTTTTCTCCACGAGATTTGTAAGCTGCTACAACATCTGCATCTACAAATACTTCGGCTTGTGAACCATCAGTATTTTTTGTTTTACCAGGACCCCATACCCAGTGAAATTGTCCATCGGTGGTACTAATTTTTCCAATTGGTTTGAGACCTTCTGGGAAATTTTCTGCTATTGGCATAAACAAACTTTCATTCAGATATTATTTAAAGCTAGACAAAATTAGTCTCGACTAAATTTGACTAGAATAAAAAACCTATGCTCAAAGATTAATTGAGATTTCCTTACGTTCATATCGATTAATAATCAATTACAACAAATGGATGTTATCAAGTATGATGTGTATAGAGGACCAAACATCGGAATTTACATTAACACAAATGATGATTTTGTTTTGCTTCCCATGGGTTTTGCCCAAAACAAAGCAGAAAAACTAGGAGAATATCTAAAGGCACAAGTTTTGTATGGTTCTGTTGCAAACACTCGCCTATTAGGTGCACTAATGGTCATGAATAACAATGGAATCTTACTTCCAAAGACTGCATATATTGACGAATATGAATTTCTAAAAAAAGAGACTAAAATGGAAGTTGGTGTATTGGATTCAAAATACACAGCTCTTGGAAATGTAATTTGTGCAAATGATAAAGGAGCTATTGTATCGCCATGGCTATCAAAAGAAGACTGTAATACAATAGAGCAGGTACTTGGAGTAGAGGTCTTACAGAAAAGAATTGCTGGATTTAATCAGGTAGGTGCAGTGATGGTTGCAAACAATTCTGGTGCTGCCATCCACCCAGAAGCTGATGAGGAAGACATGAAGGAGTTTGCAAATGTATTAGGAGTGAGAGTAGAGCAGACTACGATTAACAATGGAGTTCCATATGTCATGTCTGGAATATTGGTAAATGATAAAATGGTAGTGGTTGGTTCGATGACTAGCGGTCCTGAAATTATGATGCTAACTAGGGCGTTTCTAAATTAAGTATTGATTCTGGATCATCTGTAAGTTTTTCTATATCAATTTGTGATTCAGTTCCATCTTGCATGTTTCTTAGTACAACTTTGCTATTTTCTAACTCCTTTGGAGCTACAATAATGCAATATTTTGATTCAGATGCTTGCTCGATTTGTTTTTTTAGATTCTTTCCAGAGAGATCAATGTCAGTTGGGATGTTGTTTAGTCTAAGTAAAGATGCAATACTCATTGCAACTTTTTGCATCTCTTCGTTTATGTATAAAACTGAAACTCTGGTTTGTTTTGCTTCTTGTATTATTTTTTGCTCTTGCATTGTTAATATGATTCTCTCCACTCCACCTGCAACACCTGTAGCTCCAATGTCTTCTCTTCCAAATGCTTTGGTTAGTGAATCGTATCTTCCTCCACCAGCTAGTGCACCTAGAGTAGAATTTTTATCAAAGACTTCAAAGACCATTCCAGAGTAATAGTCCAGTCCTCTGACTATGCCGAAATTTATGCGTGTATTTACAATTCCTCTGTTTTCTAGCGAGTCTAGTAATTGTTTTAGCTCAGTCCATGATTGCAATTTTGATGTATCTAATTTTGCTTCTATTTCTTGTATGGTTCCTTTGATTTGTGAAAACTCTAGAATCTTTTCTAGTTTAGTAATGTCATATCTGTCTTTGAATTCATTTATGATTTCTTGCTTTGATTTTTTTTGTATTTTATCTATTGCCCTTAGCATATCGGCAACTAGTTTGGGATCTTTTGAATCAAATGTTTGATTGATAAATGACTCTACTAAATTTCTGTGATTGATGTCTATTGTGATATCTTTGAGCAATAAGGAATCAAATAGTCTGGATGTTAATTCAATAATTTCAGCTTCGGATTCTAGATTTGGTTTTCCATAAATTTCTATATCCCACTGGTGAAAGTAGCGATATCGTCCCTTTTGTGGCTCATCATATCGGAATACTCCGCCAAATGCTGATATTTTTGCTGGCAGTCTCATTGATTTTTGTGCAGCTGCATATCTTGTCAGTCCTACAGTAAAATCAAATCTTAGAGCTACTTCTCTGTCGCCTTTGTCTTTGAAATAATAGATTTCATCTCTAATTGCAGGTCCTGACTTTGTCTCTAATACTGATAATAGCTCAATTGGGGATGGATCCATGAAGGAGAATCCGTATAGATTTGATAATTTTTTAAAATGATACCTAATGTGTTCGATGTTTGAATTTTCTTTATCCTCAAAGTCTTTCATTCCGCGCGGTAGTTCCATTGATGATTTTGTTGTTAATTGTAATCATTTAGATATTTCTGTGATAACTATGCAGAACTAGGCAATTTTCTCATAGAAATTTGTTACTATAGTTAAGTCATAAAAATAAAAAAGAAATTAGTTTGCAGGAACTGCAAAACCGTTTTCAATCATTCGAAGCGCCGAGTTAGCTTTTAAGCACATTGGCAATCCGTTTGATGTCTTCATTACCAGGCTATATCCTTCACGACATTCAATTTCTCCTGCATCAATTCCTGCAGATACTTGTTGTCGTGGTGAGATCCATGCTAGTTGCATAGATTTTGCCTTTTCAATGAATTCTGCTCTAAGTTCTTGTTTTTCCTCATCAGTTAAGATAGATGACTTTTCTCGCAATTCAGCTTTTAATGCTTTCATCTCTG
>JANPCQ010000212.1:0-1636 GCA_031431055.1 Nitrosarchaeum sp. | reverse complement strand
CCAATTGGACTTGCTTAAAGAAAACAAACTTTCTTAACTAAAATCACTCACTCTCTTGAAAAAATGGCTTTTTTGCAATAATCATTAATGAGCCAAGAAAATGATAAAAATACCGAGTTTTACGCAAATTGTGCTACATATTTTGAATTCTTGCGTAAAAAAGGAGACAGTGACTATAATTTTGAGGATGAATACTACTTTACCATGCCTGCAATATCAAATCATTAAAGCAGACAGAAGACTTACGAACCATCAATTAGAGAAAATACAATAGTAGAGTGTAAATGAATTCTGAAATAGAAACAACAAGACAAAAGGTAATAGAATGTACCAAGTGTGAACTTTCCAAGACTAGAACAAACGCAGTGCCAGGTAAAGGAAATTTTCAATCAGATGTGATTTTTGTTGGAGAGGCACCAGGTAGAAATGAGGATAAAAACGGTGAGCCGTTTGTAGGAATTGCAGGACAAAGACTTAACCTTGCATTAGAAAATGCGGGAATATCAAGAGAATCAATATACATTACAAATGTTGTAAAGTGCAGACCGCCAAATAACAGAGTTCCAACAATATCGGAGAGAAACACATGTCAAGACTATCTTCAAAAAGAAATTTCCATAATAAAACCAAAAATAATATGCATTTTGGGAAATACAGCATTTAATTCAATTTTAGGTGGATCGGAAATTACAAAATATAGAGGTAAAATTGTAAAAAAAGACAAGCAGTTTTATTTTTTGACAGTCCATCCAGCTGCTACAATTTACAATCAAGAATTAATCACAGTTCTAAAAGAAGACATTACCAAATTATTTGATTTGATCAGAGAGTTAAAAAATGGCAAACAAATTTCAGCAGACATTGACTATTCTGCCTAGAACGTTTTATTCACGTGACACCATTACAGTTGCAAAAAGTCTACTAGGAAAAAAAATAGTACGAAAGATAGGCAAGCATGAGATTTCAGGAATAATCATAGAGACAGAAGCATATAGACATAAAGACGATCCAGCAAGCCACGCATTTAGAAAGATTACTGAGAGAAACAAAGTAATGTTTGATGAAGTAGGAAAGGCATATGTCTATTTTACATATGGAATGCATTATTGCTTTAATGTAGTTGCAAGAAATTCAAAATTTGAGGCAGGTGCAGTTTTAATTCGTGCAATCATACCTGAAAAAGGAATAGAAATAATGGAGAAAAACAGAGGCACAAAGGACAGGAAAAAACTTACTGATGGTCCTGCCAAGTTAACGCAGGCATTAGGGATTACAAAAGAACACTATGGAGTAGACTTGACTGCAGATTCAAAATTATTCATTATCGAAGGAGTAAAAAGACATGGAAAGATAATTGCAGGCCCTAGAATCGGAATAAAAAACGCGACAGACAGATTGTGGAATTTTAAAATATCAATAAAAGAAAATTAAATCTATTTGTCATTGCTTTCATCTAATGTCCATGGTGCAAATCTTCCTAAGATTCTTTGCCAATCTAATCTTAAAAGTAAAATAATGATAGCAGTCATCATTGCACCAAAGATTATGATGCCAACATATACAGTAGTTACATCATTCACATTTTCAAGAAATGGTTCTACCAAAGAGAGACCGAAATTGTGAGAAATAAGAACAA
>JANPCQ010000211.1:0-1958 GCA_031431055.1 Nitrosarchaeum sp. | reverse complement strand
ACACTACATGATTTTGTTGCTCAAAGAAAGAGGTGGTATCGTGGAAATATTCAGGTATTAAAAAGACATTCAGATGCACTAACCAACCCTAGATTTGGATATCTGCAGAGATTATCATTACCTTATTTGTTTTTAGGAATGGTGATTACGCCAATAATTGGATTTACTGCGACAGCAAATGCAATTTTAGGTATAATTTTAGGAGATGGATTGTATGTTCTGCAAGTCTCAGCTATTTTTACTGTTGTTCACTATCTCATGTCTGCATTAGCAATTAGAATTGATGATGAAGATCCCAAGCTATTATGGCATGCAGGATTTTTGGTTTTTGGATATAAACAGATTGTAGACTATTTACTGCTAAAAGCAATCATAGAACAATTAAGAAAGAAAAAAGCTACTTGGACTAGTGCAAAAAGAATAGGAATATAAAAAAAATCTATTCGGTATATTTTTGATTATTATCATTAAAAAATAATCATATAAGATAGTAGGCTAAATAAAAAATATGTTAAATAAAAATTTCAGTATTGAAAAAATTGGAATGATTGTTTTAGTTGTGTCATTAATCATTCCAGTCAATTCTGTTTATTCTCAAGAATCAAGAACAGTTCAGGTTGAAGTAAAATATACGAATGGAGACAGGGCAGATTTTTACGGAATGAGTCTTGTAATATACCAAGATTATGGCAATGTACCAATCCTAAAAAAAGAGATGGAGAACAATCCAGATTCCATTTCATTGCCAAAAGATCATAAATACAAAATCGAAGTTTATGCAAACGGAATGTATGGAGATATTGGATATATAGATCTAAATAACAATCAAGAAAAAATAAACATCAGCATACCATTATCCGGAGGATTGCAATTCAATGTTTTTTATAAAGATGGCCAGACACCAATTAAAGGTGCAACAGTATCAATAAAATCTCACGATGAAACTCAATGGCGTTTAGGAAAAACAAATGATCAAGGAGACACAATAAGATATTGGATTCAGTCAACTACAAAAGATACTGATTATTACATAGCAGATGTATATTTGGGGGAGATTCATTTAACAACTTTAACACAGATAAAATTATTTCCAGGATTAACAAAAGATCAAAAAATTATTGTTCCAATTCCAGCAATAGTTGAAGACTTGATTACAGTGTCTCTTTACAAAACAGAATTTGAAAAAATTACAAAACCTGATGGCGATTTCTCAGTTTTACTTAAAGACAGTATGGGAAACATTATAAAAAAATCTTCAGTAAACAGTAGGGGAGAGGCATATTTTTCAAGCATTCCATCCAAAGAGTATTCTTTGATTATTCTCAAAAACGGGGTTATTGATATATCATGGCAGGAGAAAAATGTGGCCATAACAGGACAAGAAAACATGTTTAAGATGACAAAAACAAATGAACCACCAATAATTCCCGAGATAATAGAAGAAACACCTACGGAAGATAATGAACCAATTTCATCGTGTGATTGTGTAGCATTTAGATTTGATGATGTACAGGATTATTGGTTAAATGATGTACAAATTGCATATATCAATACATTTGTAGAAAAAAATATTCCGTTAACAGCGGGGATAGTGGCAGATTCATTTGGAAATGACCAAAAGATCACAAATGTAATAAAAGATGCAACAAGCAAAAACAAACTGGAAATTGCTAGTCAGGGAGTTGGAAATGCACCGTTTACTGATTTTTCTAAAGAAGAACAAGATAATTTGTTAAAGCAATCAATAGTTGAAGACTTGATTACAGTATCTCTTTACAAAACAGAATTTGAAAAAATTACTAAACCTGATGGCGATTTCTCAGTTTTACTTAAAGATGATATGGGAAACATTATAAAAAAATCTTCAGTAAACAGTAGGGGAGAGGCATATTTTTCAAGCATTCCATCCAAAGAGTATTCTTTGATTATTCTCAAAAACGGGGTTATTGATATATCAT
>JANPCQ010000210.1:0-1534 GCA_031431055.1 Nitrosarchaeum sp. | reverse complement strand
TTTTTAATACCTGAATATTTCCACGATACCACCTCTTTCTTTGAGCAACAAAATCATGTAGCGTATTAGGTGCTTCTGTATATGCAGTAGCTTTTGAGCTTCCCTGAGTAATTAATCCTGCTTTTAGTAACTTTAGAGTTTGATCAAAATCTTCTACTATGGTTTCTTTACCATATGCACCAGCTTCTGCAAGAAGCGATTTTTTGAAAGCACCTAACGCTCCTGGAACAATAGTAATTGAGCCAAATACATCAAAAGCACGTCTAACAATTTGAATTCCTGTAATGTATTCTAATGCTTGGCATTTTGTAATCCAATTCACTCTATTTCTTACTTTGATGTTGCCTGCAACTGCCGCTACATGCTCATTTACTTCGAATCCTTTTACTATTTCTTTTAACGAATGTCGTCCGATTATGGTATCTGCATCAACAATTACAACAATCTCCCCAGTTGCATAAATAAGACCATAGTTTAATGCAGATGCTTTTCCACCATTTTCTTTATGCAATACTTTGATTTTGTCTTTATACTGCATTGCAATGCTTAGTGTTTTATCTGCACTACCGTCATCGACAAAAATGATCTCTTTTTTTGGGTATTTTGTTTCTAATAATCCTTCTATGGTATGAGCAATTACTTTTTCTTCATTGTATGCAGGAATTATTATTGAAATCTTGGGATATGTTTTAACATCCGGTTGAATATCTTCTCTATACTTACTTACAACTGCCATTGGAACAAATAACATAGTTGACCAAAATGAAATCGTCATTGCCCAAAGAAGAATTATTCTAACAGGGGATTCTAATAATGTATACCCTTCATAAGCAATCATTGCAGCAATAATAAATGGAGACCCTAACAAAAATACCAAGAATACAGATGGTCCACGTTTACTTGATATGTTCTTTGAAAATAATTTTTTTCTAGCTCCAAGTATGTGATAAATTGTAATAGCTCCTCCTAAACCCATCGCTATCATGCTTATTGGCCCTAAAATGAAATACACTGTAGTAATCAAAAAAATAAAAATTGTAACAGTAAGTATCAATTGAACAGGATCTTTTTTTATTTTTGGTTTTATGCTGTCTTTGAAATCGTTATTTTCTGATGATTTGATTTCTTGCTCTTTTAAAATGGTTTTAAAGCAGTTTAGGTGATACCATCTTTTTTGATATCTTGTAGACTTTTCATTTAACTGAACATCATTATTACATAATGAACATTTAGCTAAATTTGTATTCAGAAAAACAGATTTATCCTTTTTTGGAATATCTGTTGATTTGCTCTTTTCAATTTTATAAATTTCGTCAATATCTAATTTTAAAATTCTCATCAAGTATTTTTTATCTGATTCAATAATTGGGTTGCTTTTGTTAATTTGTTTAAGAAGATATTGGTTTCTTCCAATATCCCCATTATTGTTTTCAATAGCATCCGTTAATCTTGAAATGATATAATTTTTGTCCAATTTTACTAATCTCTTTAAACAATTTTTGTTCTTAAATGTAAACTCGTTACGTTTCTTCTC
>JANPCQ010000209.1:0-3940 GCA_031431055.1 Nitrosarchaeum sp. | reverse complement strand
AAGGTAGTGACTCTAGAAGAGAAGGTAGTGTCTCTAGAAGAGAAGGTGGAGATTTCAGAAGAAGAGAAGGTAGTGACTCTAGAAGAGAAGGTAGTGACTCTAGAAGAGAAGGTGGAGATTTCAGAAGAAGAGAAGGTGGAGAACCTAAAAAGAGAGAAAGTAGAGAACCTAAAAGAGTGAATAAAAACTACAGAGAAAGAACAGATTCTAAAGCAAATAAAAATAAAAAGAGAACAAAGTTTGAAAGAAGATAGTCATGAATTTTTTTGGATAAATTCAGATGGTGAAAAAAAGCTAGCCACTGAAAATTTGGTTGTTGGAAATCAAGTATACAAAGAAAAATTAATTACAAAAAAAGGTGTGGAATACAGATTATGGGATCCGTTTAGGAGTAAATTAGCTGCAGCGATAATGAACGGATTGGAAATATTTCCATTTAAAAACAAATCAACTGTATTGTATCTAGGCGTATCAACTGGTACAACTGTTAGCCACATTTCAGATATTGTTGGACCAACAGGAGTAATTTTTGGAGTGGAACATGCAAGTAGAGTAGCTAGAGATTTTTTGGATAGAGTTGCATCGCATAGATCAAATATAATGCCAATTTTACAAGATGCAAGAAAACCAAAAGAGTATTTTTCAGTATTTGGCAAAGTGGATGTAGTGTACGTAGACATAGCACAGCCTGATCAAACAAATATTGCAATAGAAAACTGTAAAATGTATCTCAAAAAAGATGGTTACTTCTTTTTAGTAATAAAAACAAGAAGTATTGATGTTACAAAATCTCCAAAAAGAATCATAGAAGAAGAAATAGAAAAGATGAAAGTACATTTTGAAATTCTGCAAGTAATAGATCTTTATCCATATGATAAAGATCATGCAATGGTTATTGCAAAGTTTCTAAATTGATTTTTTGTTCAATATTTTTTGAGTGGGCTTCCAACTTTTACGCACGAAAATGGGAAGGGTATGGTGGGCTTTATAATAGGATTTAACAAAATTAATGGTTTTAGAATCAGAAGGATATCCACTTCCTAAATCGTGGTTTTTTCTGAGTTTGTCTATTGCTCTATCTCTAGTAACTTTGGCAATTATTGATGCAGCAGAAACTACAACAAATCTACTATCTGCGTGATGATATGATCGGATTTTTTTGTTATTTGACAATTTTGCAATTTCTTTTCCAAATCTTTGTGGATTAACATCACATGAATCTACATATGAGGTATCAGGATTTAATTTTACGATAACTTTGGCCATGTATTTAGCCTCTAGGTGATTAAGACCATGTTTCTTAACACTGGCATCAATGGATTTTGGAGAAATTTTTGTAACATAATAATCATCCACTAACATGATTATTTTTTTATAAAGTTCCTCTCGTGACTTTGGAGTTAATTGCTTTGAGTCTTTTACACCCAACAATGACAGTTTACGAACATTAGTTTTGTTCAAAGATATTCCAGCAATTACAAGAGGTCCCAACATGGAACCACGTCCAGCATCATCCACTCCACAAATTTGCACGGATTCTATCTTAGAACACACGTATTAAACCATTATAGGTTAAGCAAATACAGAATAATAATTGCAAATTCCAGATGAAACATTTGAGGAAATTATAGAAGGGCATACAAAAATATTGGTTCCAAAAAAATCAATCACAGATAAAGTTCCACCAAAAGAACCAGCATTTTTTAATCCAAAAGCAAGATTGAATAGAGATTACTCAATAATTGCATATGGATCTTTTCTGAAAAATTTTGCAGGGCCAAAAATATTTTTGGAGGGATTGTCAGGTGTTGGCATAAGAGGATTACGGGTTGCAAACGAATTGCAAGTAGACAAGGTAATAATTAATGATCTAAATCCAACGGCATTAAGATTAGCAGAATATTCAGCACAACTAAACAATTTAAAAAACATAGAATATTCGGAAATGGAAGTATGCCGATTTCTTAGTAAATATTCCACCAAAGGAGAAAGAGGTTCGATTATAGACATAGATCCGTTTGGCTCATCATCACAATTTTTTGATTGTGGGATAAGGGCTACTATGCACGGTGGAATGCTCTCTACAACGGCTACAGATCTTCAAGTGCTAAATGGGCTTTATCAAAATGCATGCAAGAGAAAGTATGGCGGAGTTCCAATAAGGGTAGAATACGGTAATGAGATTGCAATTCGATTAATTTTAGGATGTCTCAGAATGGTTGCAGGAAGAATAGGTGTGGAGATTGTTCCACTATTTGCAGAAAGCAATATGCACTATTACAGAACATATGTGCGAGTTCTCATTCGACAGGATCAAAAAGAAAACATGGGATACATCTTACACTGTAAAAACTGTGGTCATAGAAAAATAACACTTGAACAAAATAATGAATGCGAACTGTGTAAATCAAAAATAAGCATTGGAGGACCATTATGGGTTGATAAAATTTTTGATAAAGAATTTGTAGAAAGTATGATTTTGAAAATACCAGAGTTGTCAGTAGATAAAGTTTGTGAAAAAACATTACAAAAATGTCTTGCAGAATCTGAAATGCCTGGAATTTACTTTACACTGGATGAAATTGCATCAAAAATGAAATCATCTCCACCAAAATTAGAAGATGCAATAAAAAATTTACAAAAAAATGGTTATTTGGCTAGCTCTACATCATTTTGTCCTACGGGTTTTAGGACAAATGCCAACGTAAATGAAATAATCAGAGTATTCTCAGATCAGCCAGTAAATCCCAAACAGACATAGTATAATTCACTGCTTTGTTTTCTACTTGCTTCAGGTTTTGTGAGATTTATTCTTGAGAATTTCTTTTTAATATAGTCCTTAAACTCCATAGAGTATTCTCCATCAAAAACTTTGAAAATTGCATTTCCTTTATGCATTAAAACTTTGTCCATTATTTTTGCACATTCATAATTCAATGAAACTTGTATTGCATGATCAACAGACCAGTTTCCAGTAACTTGCGGTGAAAGATCACATATTACAGCATTGACTTTTCTTTCAAAATAAGATAAAATTTCATCAACTACAAATTCATTTTCAATATTTTCTCTAATGATATGAGCGCCAGGAATTTCCTCCACATATGATGTATCGATACCCATAACCTTACCTTTGTTACCAACCAATTTGACTGCCATTTGAGTCCAACCTCCAGGAGCACATCCTAAATCAAGAACATAAAATCCAGGTCCAATAATACGATAAGATTGATTTAGTTGTTTGAGTTTGTATGCAGCCCTGCTTCGAAATCCTTGTTCATGAGCTAATTTTCTATATTGATCTCGTCGTGCATCTATGAGCTTCATTTGACTTTCGCAGGTTTTTTCATGTCAGCAAGTACCCAGTCTTCAATAAATTGACAATTACGAGGACTGATTTCTCCTTCGAGTGAACATTTTTGCTCTACAGGACAAACAAGGCAAGGAGCATTCTCAATTGACAGAGTGCTAATAGGTGTTTTCTTTAGAATTAATTTATACGTCCAACGACCTTTATCTAGAATTTTTTCTCTGTAAATAGTTCCCATTCTTTCTAATTTTAATGCAAGTCTAGAACCATCTCTACTTGTAAGTTTAAGTTTTTTCCATAATTCACTTTGAAACATTCCGTCAGATTCACGTTCAGCTAAAACATCGCAGATTTTATTTGTGAGTCTTTCCATGTCAACTTTTTCAATTTGGAAATTTTCAATCTCTTGATCGGTTAATTGTTCTTCTAATTCTTCTTCTAATGTTTTTTCAGCTTCTTTTTTAATTTCTTCTAGTTCTTTCTTAGTTAGTTTCTTTTCTTTAGGCAATACTTTTTTTGCTGATTTCTTTTCTTTAGAAGGTACTTTTGCGGATTTCTTTTCTTTAGAAGGTACTTCTTTTTTTGCTGTACCTATAGACAGTTTATCTTTGTTCTTTGTCATCAAATCAC